>JAFQRV010000010.1 GCA_017409905.1 Bacilli bacterium | reverse complement strand
TGAATTTAGAGTAACTGCAGAAGATGATAGTGTTTGTGAACTTTATTATAAAGGTCCAAATGATTTAGATTACCGAGTTTCTAGTAATAATTATGTTGATATAACTTATGATATGGATGAGGGAACTTATTACTTTTATGCAGTTGACCAATTTGGAAATAGAAGTGGAGAAAAGTCTATTGAATTTTCACAAGCCGCTCCAGAGATTTTAATTCAGTATGATGAAGAAACCAATCATTATATGCTTACTTGGTTTGATAACACTTATACAGTTGGTGTTAATGGAATGGAGTATTTTAGTGGTGGTAAATTAACTGAAGAAGGAGATTACGAAATTGTTGTTATTGCACAAAATGGAAAGACAACAACATACAATGTTACTATTGACCACAAATGGGTAATTACTGGTTGGGTAGAAGCAACTTGTCTAGCTGAAGGTTATTCAATTAATGAATGTCTTACTTGTGATGGAGTTATTTATGGAAATTGGACTGGAATTGGTGACCACATTCCAGAAGTAATTGATGTAGTAGAACCAACTTGTGAAGAGGATGGATACACTTTATATCAGTGTGAGTATTGTTTATTTCAATGGAAAAGTGATTATGTAGAGGCATTAGAACATGAATTTTATGTTGCAGGAAGTGTTGCTGCTACTTGTCAAGCAGAAGGTTACACTATTAATAAATGTAAAAACTGTGATGTAGTTATTAATGGTAACTGGACTGGAATAGGAGACCATGTTCCAGTAGTAATTGAGGTTGTTGCTCCAACTTGTGAAGAAGATGGTTATACTTTATATCATTGTGATTATTGTCTTACACAATGGAAAAGTAATTATGTAGATGCAATAGATCATGAGTTTTATGTTGCAGGAAGTGTTGAAGCAACTTGCCAACAAGAAGGATATACAATTAATAAATGTAAACATTGTGGAGTAGTTATTAATGGTAACTGGACTGGAATAGGAGACCATAGTAAAACTGAAAAAGAAGTTGTAAATCCTACGTGTTCATCACAAGGTTATACATTATATTCTTGTGATATTTGCTTTACTGAATGGAAAGGAAACTATGTAGATGCACTTCCTCACAATTATGAAGAGACTACTTATGAAGCAAATTGTATGAATAAAGGATATACTCATTATGAGTGTTTAGATTGCGGATATTCATATGATGATAATTATGTTGATGTTTTAGGACATGATTATGAAATAACTAATAAAGTTGGTAGTTGTGAAGAAGAAGGAAGTATTACATATAAATGTAGTTTATGTGGATATACTTATTCAGAAAGTGTAGGATTTGGTAGCCATAGTTATTTAACTACAACAGTTACTCCAACATGTTTAGATAAAGGATATACTCAATATGAGTGTTCTTTGTGTGGTAATATTTATTATGATAATTATGTAAGTGCAACTGGTCATAACTATATAAAAACTGTAGTTGATCCAACTTGTACAACTAATGGATATACTGAATATGAATGTAGTTATTGTGGTGACTCATATCAAAATAATACCACTTTAGCAATAGGACACAAGTATATAGAAACTAATCGTGAACCAACTTGTACTAAAAGTGGAGGAACATTTTATAGTTGTATGTTTTGCTCAAGTGAATATCAAACTAATGAAATACTACCAGTTGGACATGCTTATGAAACTGAAATATTAAAAGAATCTGACTGTATTCATGAAGGAAAAAGAAGATATTATTGTCCTAAATGTGGTGATGAATATGAAATCATAATTCCCGCAACTGGTCATAATTATCAACTTTTAAATGAAAATAATAAAAATGGTGTAGTGGAAAGAACATATAAATGTAGTGATTGTGGTGATAATTATAGTGAAGCACTTGGAGATCAATATGATAAAGTTGCTACTTATGTTATTGATTTAGTTAATAAATATAATCCTTATATTGTATATGTTTTTACTGCAACTGCAGGACTTTGGAGTATTGGAATGGGTGTAGCATATGCTGTTGCACAAAAGAATGAAGACAAAGTAAAAGCTAAAAAAATGCTAGTAAATTACATAATTGGTATCGTTGCAATCTTTGTAATTTTAGTTGCATTACCTTATTTAGTTAAAGGAATTGCGATTTTATTAAGTTAAAAAAAATTTAACATAATACTTGACTTTATCGTGCTATCACGATATAATATAAGTGTAGAAAGGATGATAGGTGAAAACTATGAAAAATAAAGAAATTTTAAGAAAAGTAGAAGCTAATGAAGGGCTAACAGTAGAGGAAATAATCATTTATCAAAATGAAGTTAAACCTGTTAAACATGTCTATGGAAAGTATGGAACACTTGCTAAAAAATATTTAGAAGAGCATAATTTTGGAAAGTATTTATCACTGGGTGGTGACTTACCAACTTACTTGCATAACATAGACAAGCAAGCTGATGAGATTTATGAAGTAATGTATAAAAACCTATCAGCTAAACCTGAAAACAAAAAGACAGAAGATTTCTTAAAAAATGTGCAAATTGAGAATTCAATCCAAAAAGAAATTGAAGAAGTCATATTAAATGAATTAGTATATGTAGAATAGGAGAAATTTAAAAAATGGAAATCGCAGTAATAGATCAAGTAGATACTTTAGAAAAACTACACGAAATTAGATACAGACTAGGGAATGAATTTTGTTCACCACATGAAATGGACATATATTTATTAGCAGTAGAGATTGTGGATAAAGAAATAACTTCAGTAATAGCTGAATTAAAAAAACTAGTTAATAAAGATGAAGGAGAAGAAAAAAATGAAAGTAATTAAAACATTAGGATTTATAAGTAAAATTGGAATTATGTGTGTAGCAATAGTTTGTAATATTATATTAAATATAGCAACATTATTTGTAAGTGCAATAGTAAAATAGGAGGAATAAGTTATGCCAAGAAAAGAAGATACACCACTAAGAAATGCTAGAAGAAGTTATGAAGAAAGAAATAAGGAAGAAAGATTAAAAGCTACTACTCAATTTAATACTAGACTTCCAAAAGAAAAGTATGATGAGATAAATGAGTTTCTTGAAAAACATAATATTAGAAAAATTGACTTAATTTATGCAGGCTATGAAGCGTTAAAAGAAACTTGTCGCAATTTGTCGAATGACACTAAATAGCTTGATTTAGGGGAGATGAAATCCCCTTTTATTGACCAATTATAGTTAAGGCTCTTGTAGAAGGCTACTATATGGAAGACATCAAAAAGATGGAAACGTATAGTAGAATATACAAAAAAATATACGTTTCCACAACATTAAAGAGGAGGTAACGTATATTAAAAAAAGTAAAATAACTCAAATCGTAAGTAGTTATTTTAGTGAAAAAGAAGAAACAGAAGACAAAGTTATAGAAACAAAAGTAGAAGAAGTAATAGAAGAGAAACCATTAACTAGAAAAGAACTACTTGAAATATATTCAAATAAGGTTTATGAAAATGAGCCAATAGATATTAACAAGTTAAAAAAGGAAGATAAGAATTTATGCTGTTATGCAATACAAATTGGTTGGTTAAATTATTTAAAAGAAACAGAAAAAATAACATTAATCGAATATGATAAAATTAGAGCTTATCTAATGAATAAATATAAGATTAAAACAAAAATAAATTTATAAAGAAGGGAGAGTATAATATTTAACTATATTATACAAAATTGAAATATGAATAATAATGTTAAAGTAATTAAGGCAAGTGTTGCACCTAGAGATAAAAGAAAAATAAATCAACTAGGTGAATTGAGAGTAGGAGCATATTGTAGAGTATCTACTGATACTGAAGACCAATTAAATAGTTATAATTCTCAAGTTAAATATTATACTGACCTTATTAATAGTAAACAAGAATGGACATTAGTGGACATTTATGCTGATGAAGGAATTACTGGAACACAAGTTGGTAAAAGAGAAAACTTTCAAAGAATGATTAATGATTGTGCTGAAGGTAAAATTGATATGATTATTACTAAGTCAATATCAAGATTTGCAAGAAACACAGTTGATACCTTACAATTTGTTAGAAAGTTAAAAGAAAGAAATATAGCTGTATTTTTTGAAGAAGAAAATATAAATACCTTAAGTATGGATGGAGAATTATTGCTTACTATTTTAAGTTCAGTTGCACAACAAGAAGTAGAAAATATTTCTGCTAATGTTAAAAAAGGTTTAAAGATGAAAATGCAACGAGGAGAAATGATAGGATTTAAAGGTTGTTTAGGTTATGATTATGATCCAGTTACAAAGAATCTAGTAATTAATGAAAAGGAAGCTGAAGTAGTAAGATTTATCTTTACCAAATATCTTGAAGGCAATGGTTCTTTTAGGATAGCAAAATTATTAAAAGAAAAAGGATATACATCTAAAGGTGGATGCAAGAATTGGCCTGTATCTACAATTATTACGATATTAAAAAATGAAAAATATAAAGGTGATTTATTATTAGGTAAATCTTTTACATCAGATCCAATTAATAAAAAGAAAATAATTAATAATGGTGAAGAAGATAAATATTATATTAGTAATCATCATGAACCAATTATTAGTGCAGAAACTTTTGATAGAGCACAACAAATAATGAATGAAAATAGTTCAACATTTAAAAAATCTTTAAAATCTGATGGTTTTAGACCGGGAAAATATGCGTTTAGTCAAATGTTAGAATGTGGATTTTGTGGTCATAAATTACAAAGAAGAGGGACCAATGAAAAATGTCATAATAATTTAGTTGGTTGGAATTGTACAACTGCTGTATATAAAGGAAGAAAAGCCTGTGAGGATAGTAGATTTGTGGATGAAAGAGTTATTGAAAGTGGTTTTATTGAAGTTTTAAATTGTTTGAAAAATAGTCAAATACTTGATGATTTCTTATATACATTAAAGACATTACTAACTGACAAATCACCAGAAAGAAAAGCAGAAGATTTATTAAAAGAAATAAAAACTCTAGAAAACAAAAAAGCTCAACTACTAGATATTAGAATGGAAGGCATTCTAACAAAAGAAGATTTTGAAATTCAATATACATCATTAAATGAGAAGATGGATGCTATAAAAGAACAATTATCAAAAATTGATGAAGAGATTAGTCAAAAAGAATTATTAGCAATTAGAATAGAAGATTTAAGAAAAGTTTTATCTATTAAGACAATAGATAGATTTGATAGAGAAACTTTTGAATTATTAGTAGAAAAAGTAATAGTTGGTGGATATGATGAACAAGGAAAACCAGATCCTTACTTACTAGAATATAAGTTTAAAGTCGATTATAACTATAAGATTAATGGTCAAGCCATTAAAAAAAAATACACAGTGTGTCAAAATGAGTCGAATGATATAGCTAATTTAACTACCTATTGTCATTTACATAGCACTCAGGTGCGTCGATACTTTGAGTTACGTAGCACTGACACATTAGAATGTGTCTATAAGTCTCTTTACTTATAGTGGAAATATAACGATTTGAACATCAAAATCAAGGAATTATGCATCTTTTAAGGTGCATTTTTTTATTTTATAGAGAGAAAAGTAGTTTTGTTTGATTAATGGGATTTGAATATAGGGTATTTTATCAGTATTAGAAATTTAGTCGGCTAATGGGATTTGAACCTATAAGAGATAATTGTGGAAATGAAAATAATTATGTAGTATAATATAAACATAAAATAAATTAGAGTTAATCGAATAGTTGGAGGTGCAGTATGATAAACAAATACAATATTACATTTGAAATAAATTACTATACTGAACTATTAGGTGTTATTGGAGTTTTAAGTGACAACCAAGACGCAATTTGCGATGCTGGTGTTATAAGATTTAATGAATGGTATTATCAAGAAATATTAAACTTTTTCAGTCGATTTAAGAATCATAAAGTTATTAGGTTGTTAGAAACACTATCAGATGAATATAACTTCAATTATGATGCCCCTGTTGAATTAGTACTAAGACTAGCAAATAATTTAGCAATTAATAAGGATGAATTATGTAGAGCAAGAAAATATATTGAAGATAATCTGTTTAATGAATTTATTAATCAATAGCAAATTAGTCAATTAATATGAAAAACAACTTAAAATAGTTGACTTTCGAAAAACAACTTAAAATAGTTGACTTTCGAAAAACAACTTAAAATGGTTGACTTTTTACAGAAAGTATGTTATAATATTAGTGGTGATTAAAATGGAAAAAAAATATACAACAGTAATATTTGATATTATAGACTCAAGAAAGATTTTTGATCGATATACTACGCAATTAATTTTAAAAAAGAGTATAGAATTTTTAAATGAATCATTTGGAGAAAATATCGTCAAAGAAGTGGTAACAGTTAGAGGAGATGAATTTCAAGGTAGTTTTAGATCTATAAGTGCTGCATTTGATTATATTAGAAAATTACAATTACTAATTTATCCTATTAGGATTCGATGCGGTATTGGGAAAGGTAATTTAAAATATTTAGATGATGATTGGACATCAGTAGATATCGATGGTTCAGCATACCACAATTCTCGAAATGCTATAGATAAAATGCCCAATAAAGACACAGACTTAATTTTATTTTGCACTAATTCTAAATGGGATGTGCAAATTAACACAATTATGATAGCTAATTCTTTGTTGAAGAGAAAACAATCTGCTATATGCCGTTTAATTGAGCTGATAATTGAATTTTTATACCCCATTGGTTTTGAATTTAAAAAAAATAATATAATTTTTGAGGAATTTTGGAACATACTTTCAATACACATAGATCACATAGAGAAAAAAACATATTCCTTAAAGTCTTTAGAAGAAGGTCGCTATATCAAAGAAAATAAAATAACTTTTTATGGAATAAATAAGAATGTTTTAGAAAATAGCTATATTTTATCTGATGAAGAATATGATAGGAAAAATGATAAATTATATAAAGATGGTGGTGTTCCACATGGAATTATAAAATTATTATCGGAAATTATCGGTACTTCTAAACAAAATATAAGTAAGCATATTACATTGGGTAATGTGAAAGAAAGTAGGGCATTAGACGAGACAATACTTGAATTATTGGGACAGATGTAGGAAAAGGAGAAAAATAAAATTATGGAAACTTTATTAATTTTTATTTTAATGCACTTAATAGGAGATTTTTATCTTCAAACTGCAGCGAATTCTAAATGTAAAAATAGTAAGTTTAATGAAGAAGATGGTAAATGCCAAAAATGTAAAAAATGTATAAATAATAAATTATGGTTTTTGGTAGAATTAGCAAAACATGTAGGATTTTATTTGATTCCTTTTATATTTTGTGTTTTCTTTATCAAAATTCAATTCGCTATATTATTTATTTTTATAGTAGGTATAACTCATTATATTATTGATTTATTTAGTATTATATTAAAAAAGAAATTTTCCCATAACACAATTTTCTTTATTATAGATCAAATGATTCATATTTTGGTGTTTGTGCTGTTAAATTATTTTTATATATGTAAAGCGAAATATTTAAACGATGTGCCAATTTTACAATGTATTGAGTCAATTATAAATTTAAAAATTGATGAATTATTTATTCAGCGATTAGTGCTATTTACTCTATTATTGAAACCAGCGGGAGTTTTTATAGATATTGTTTTTTCAGATATTAATTTTGAAAAAAAAGATGATGGTGATAAACAAAAATGCAATACTCACAATGAGAAAAGTGATAAAAGTAGTATCAGTAAAAAATACAAGGTTGGTTATATAATTGGAATTTTAGAAAGAATTATTGTTTGTATATTTGTTGTTTTTTCAGAATACACAGTTATTGGATTTATAATAACTATTAAGACATGGGCTAGATCAAGAGAGTTAAAAGATAAAAGTGAGTTTAGAGAAAAGTATTTAACAGGAACATTGTTGAGTATATTAATTGCTATAATAGTTGGAGTACTTTTTTGATAAATTAAATTAATAATATGAAACTAGTGATAATCTTGCTGGTTTCTTTTTTTCTTTTATGAGAAGAGTATTACTACTAAAAGTTGCATCGTGAAACATTTTGTAGCGTAAAACTAGTATATGAAACATTTAGCAGTAATGACACATTAGAATTTGTCTATAAGTCATTAATATTAATATTGGAAATCAATAGATTTCTATTAGATTAATGATATTTATAGTGGAAATATAACGATTTTAACATCAAAATCAAGGAATTATGCATCTATTTAGGTGCATTTTTTTGTTTTATGATAAAGTTTAGCATTTTGTTCTATTGATGGGATTTGAATATAGGGTATTTTATGAGCATTGGAAATTTAGTCGTGTAATGGGATTTGGACTATTATTCTTTGAAATAGAATTTATAATAATGTATAATATAATTACTATTAATGTACATGATAGATATATTATTATAGATCAAAATAAAATATATCATCTAGGACATTCAATAAAAGATTTAGGTAAAAAGGTATTTTCAATAAGTGAATCAGATAGTAATTTAATACCTGAATTATTAAGTAACATATAAGATACTTATCGTTCCATACACCTTATTAAAAGATAGATATCGTAGCAGTTAGGCATTTTTTGAAATCTGTAGGTCTTCTGAAAAGAGGATCTATTTTTAATTTTTATAGGGTATTTTAGCAAATTATGGTTAGAATATCCTCTTTTTTTATGCAAATATGAAACATTAAGATTTAATGACTAATAGTTGTAAATACAACTATTGGAGACTTACCACGGACTCGAACCTATAAGAGATAATGGTGGAAATAATATTGAATTTAGTGTATAATATAAGTGTTAGATAAATTAGAATTTATAAAGTAGATGGAGATGTAATCAATGAATGCAAAAATAGATATATCAAATGTTATGTTGAAAACAGATAGATTAATATTAAGACCATGGAGATTAGAAGATGTAGATGATTTTTATGAATATGCTAAAGTTGATGGTGTTGGTCAAATGGCTGGTTGGTTACCTCATGAGAATAAAGAGAAATCATTAATGATCCTTAATATGTTTATAGAAGAAAAGAAAACTTTCGCTATTGAATATAGAAGTAAAGTAATAGGTTCTTTAGGACTTGAAGAATATGATGAAAATGAACTACCTGAATTTAAAGATAAAAAAGGTAGAGAAATAGGATATGTATTATCTAAAGACTATTGGGGGTTAGGTATAATGCCAGAAGCTTTAAAAGAAGTTATAAGATACTGTTTTGAAGAACTTAAATTAGACTTTTTAGCTTGTGGACATTTCACTGATAATAATCAATCTAAAAGAGTACAAGAAAAATGTGGTTTTGTTCACTATAGATTAGTAAAACACGAAACTAGATATGGTATAGTAAAAGACAGTTGGTTATCTATTTTAGAAAACAAGTAATAAGTATTATAATTAAAAGAGGTGACATATGAAGGTGAATTTTGCAATATGTGATGATAGTGTTGTTGATTCTAATTATGTAAAAGAATTAGTAACGCGATGGGCTAATGATAAAAAATATCAAGTTAATATAGATATATTTTCTTCAGCAGAAGCGTTCATTTTTCATTATGTAGAAAATAAAGAATATGATGTTTTACTATTAGACATCGAAATGGGAAATATGGATGGTGTTACGTTAGCTAGACAAATAAGAAAATCAAATAAAAGTGTTCAAATAGTTTTTATTACTGGATATTCAGATTATATAGCTGAAGGATATGATGTAGAAGCATTACATTACTTAATGAAACCATTAAAAAAAGAAAAATTATATGATGTATTAGATCGTGCAGTTAATAAAATTAAGCAAAATGAAAAACATTTGGTATTAAATACTTTTGATGAAATGATACGAATTCCACTACATGAGATAATTTATATTGATGTTGATAGAAATTATGTTACAGTACATTCAAATAAAGATTACACAGTTAAAAAAACACTTGCAGAAATTGGAAAAGAATTAGATGAAAGATTCTTTAAAATAGGTCGATCTGCGATTGTGAATTTAAAATATATTAGTAGAGTTACTAAGACTGATGTGTATTTAAATAATGGTATTATTTTACAATTACCTCGAGGAATATATGAAGCTTTAAATAGAGCCATCATTAATGAAATGTAGGAAGATTTAGTTATGGCAAATAAGAAGATAGATAAACAAATTGAAAGATATCAAAGAGAGTTAATAGATACGCATTACCAAGAAGTTGAGAATATGTATAAAAAAATGCGTGGATGGCGACATGATTATAGAAACCACATTCAAACTATGAAGGTTTTAGCTGAAAAAGGTGATTTAGAAGCTATAAAAGAATATTTAAATAAATTAGACGAAGATCTTGCAACTTTCGATACTGTTGTAAAAACAGGTAATGCAATGGCAGACGCAATTTTAAATAGTAAAATTTCATTAGCCAAATCTAAGGGAATAAATGTAAAAGTAGATGCTCATGTACCAGTAAAACTAAAAATGAGCGAACTTGATTTGTGTGTTATATTAGGTAATTTATTTGATAATGCAATTGAAGCAAGTCTTCCATTACCAGAAGAAGAAAGATTAATTAGAGTGTATATGGTTATGAAAAACACGCAACTATATATTTCGTTTACTAATTTTACTGCTTCAAAGAAACAATCTAAGGAAGCTAATTTATTTAAAACAACTAAAGGTGACGGACACGGATTTGGTTTAGTTAGAATAGATAGTATAATCGAGAAATTAGATGGATATTTAAGTAGAAATAGCGAAGATGGAGCATTTACTACAGAAGTATTAATTCCTCAAGTATAACAATTCGTCCCCATAAAATAGCAATACGTCCCTTATTTTTCAAGGGACGTTTTTATTTTGTTATAATATAGTTGTAAAAAGGAGAGTGATATTTGTGAAAGTAAGAAATCAAACTAAAAAGAAACCAAAATACAATATGTTTCAAAATTCATGGTTTATGATTAAACTTGCTTGGAATCAAAAAGAAAAGAAAGTTATATTCACTGCAATTCTTTTGGTATTATTAGGAGTTGCATTGAATTTGATTAATTTATATATTGCACCAACAATATTAGATGTAATTGAAACAGGTGTTTCGTTTGGACAATTAATAACTACAATATTAGTTTTTGTTTCTGCGTTAGCATTAACTTATGCATTTAATGCTTACGTCAGTGCTAATGTTTTGTACGGACGAATTTCAGTAAGAACAGAAGTTATTGCAATGCTTAATAATAAAGCCTGTAGAACCTCATATCCCAATCTTGAAAATGAAGAGTTTTATAAATTAACTCAACAAGCATCAATTTACTGTTCTAGTAATAATGAAGCTACAGAAGCGATTTGGAATACATTAACACAATTGTTAATGAATGTTATATGTTTTGTTTTTTATACAGGGCTTTTACTTATGGTCAAGCCAATAATGTTAATAGTTATTTTAGTAACAACATTAATTGGATTTTTTATCAATAATTATTTAAGCGAATATAAATATAAGCATAAGGAAATAGAAGCAGAAGAAGACAAAAAATTAAACTATATTGATGGTGTCTCTAGATCTATAAATTACGCAAAAGATATTCGTATATTTGGACTTCGTTCTTGGTTAACTGAGTTGCATGATAAGTCAATGGATGCATTACATGCATTTAATAGTAAAGTTGCTGGAGTATATTTATGGGCTAGAATTGCTGATTTGATATTGTCTTTTGTACGAAATGCATTGGCTTATGTTTATTTAATTGGCCTAGTAGTAAATAATAAAATATCAGTTGCAGAGTTTTTACTTTATTTTTCTGCTGTAGAAGGATTTTCTACATTAGTAACTGGTGTTATGACACAATTAAATATTCTAAAAAAACAAAGTTTAGATATTTCTGTTATTAGAGAAGCAGTAGAATATCCAGAAGTGTTTAAATTTGATGAAGGTGAAGAGTTAAATGTTGATTTAAATAAAGATTATACACTTGAACTAAAAAATGTATCTTTTAGATATCCAGGAAAAGAAAAAAATATTCTCACAAATATTAATTTAACAATTAAGCCAAATGAGAAAATTGCAATTGTAGGTCTTAATGGTGCTGGTAAAACAACGCTTGTTAAACTCATTTGTGGATACTATGATCCTACTGAAGGAGAAATATTGCTTAATGGTGTAAATATTAAAACATATAATAGAGAGCATTATTACAAAATGTTTTCTGCAGTATTTCAACATTTTTCATTACTTGCTGGAAGTATTGCTACTAATGTGGCACAAACTGAAAACAATATAAACTACGAATTGGTATATCAATGCATTGAAAAAGCAGGATTGAAAGAAAAAATTGAATCACTTCCTGATAAATATGAAAGTAAGCTTAATAGAGAAGTATATGAGGATGCAACAAATTTATCTGGCGGTGAAACACAAAGATTGATGCTTGCAAGAGCTCTATATAAAAATGCTCCAATTATTGTATTAGATGAACCAACCAGTGCATTAGATCCTATTGCTGAAGCAGACATTTATAATAAATATAATGAACTTGCTAAAAATAAATCATCACTATTTATTTCACATAGATTAGCTTCTACTAGATTTTGCGATAGAATCCTATTTATTGCAGATGAGAAAATAGCAGAAGAAGGAACACATGAAGAATTGTTAGCATTAGGCGGAAAATACGCTGATTTATTTGAAGTACAAAGTAAATACTATCGAGAAGGAGGACTTGAAGATGAAGAATAAGAAAGTCGAAAAGAAAAACAACTCGATTGCTATAAATGCACGAACTTTGAAATTACTTTATAAGAAATATCCACAAATGATTGTTTCTACAATCATAAATTCAATTTGGACAGCATTAACACCTTATGTAGGAATTTATTTATCAGCTCTAATTATCGAAGAACTTGCAGGTGCTAGAAATATTGATAGATTAAAAATTTTAGTTTTAATTACAGTTGTTTCATTAGCTGTTATCGCATTGATTACTGCATTAATAAAAAAATGGAATGAAACCCAAACATCTAATTTGTATTTTAAATTTGAAAATTTCTATACCGAAAAATTATTTCAAATGGATTTTGTAAGTCTTGATGATATTAAAACACATGAATTATTGTCAACTGTTAGACAAAATCAAAATGGTGGAGGTTGGGGGCTATATAGAGCCTTTGAAAACTATAAAGCTCTATTTTCTTCAGTATTCACTCTTTTAGGAGGATTAGCATTAACAATCACATTATTTTCTACTAAAGTACCTGAAACTTCAAATGATTTTATATTTTTAAATCATCCATTGTTTATTATTGGTGTTATTATTTTGATGATACTAGTTACTTTATTAGCTCCTTACTTTTCGTATAAAGGTGATAGTTATTATGCAAAGAATGCTAATTTACATAATTTAGGAAATAGAATGTTTAGTTTCTTTGGTTGGTTAGGACACAATAAAGAATTAGCTACTGATGTTAGGATGTATAGACAAGACCTGATATGTGATAAATATAATAGAAACAAAACTGATACCTTTGCTTCAAATGGGTTGTTTGCAAAACTATCGGTTGGTCCAATTGGATTATATTCTGCATTATCAGCAGTTATATCAGCAATTTTTATTGGATTAGTTTATCTATTTGTTTGCTTAAAATCGTGGGCTGGTGCTTTTGGAGTTGGAATGATAATGCAATATATTTCTTCTATCACTAAAGTATCATCTGGATTAAATCAATTTGTAGGTACTATAGGAGAAATGAAAACTAACAGTAGTTTTTTAAGTTTATTTTTTGAGTTTTTAGATATTCCTAATACTATGTATCAAGGGTCATTAACTGTTGAAAAAAGACTTGATAGAGAATATGAAATTGAATTTAAAAATGTTTCTTTCAAATATCAAACAAGTAATGATTATGTTTTAAAGGATATTAATATTAAATTTAAAGTTGGTAGTAAACTAGCAATTGTAGGTATGAATGGCAGCGGTAAAACTACATTTATAAAACTGTTATGTAGATTATATGATCCTACTGAAGGAGAAATACTTTTGAATGGTATCAACATTAAGAAATATAATTACTTAGATTATTTAATGATATTCTCAATAGTTTTCCAAGATTTCAAATTACTGGCACTAAAACTAGGTGAAAATGTTGCATCAGGCACTAAATATGATTCTAATGAAGTAATAGATTGTTTAGTCAGAGCAGGCTATGATGAAGGATTTAGGAAAATGAATAATGATTTAGATACATATTTGTATAAAAACATTAATGAGAAAGGTATTAATATTTCTGGCGGTGAAGCTCAAAAGATTGCGATTGCTAGAGCATTATATAAAAATTCACCGTTCATTATTTTAGACGAACCAACAGCATCTTTAGACCCTATAGCAGAAGCTGAAATCTACTCTAAATTTAATGAAATAGTTGATGATAGAACAGCTATTTATATTAGTCATAGATTGTCTTCATGTATATTCTGTGATGAAGTTGTAGTATTTGATAATGGATGTATTGTTCAACATGATACACATAAGAATCTATTAAAAGATGAAAAAGGTAAATACTTTGAGTTATGGAATGCCCAAGCACAATATTATAAATAAAAAAATAGGCAATATTTTTCTTTTGGTAGGAGAAATAATTCTAACAGCATGAAATCTATTAGTCTTCTGATATGGAAGACTAATTTTTATTTTTACGAGGTATTTCAGCCCATAATGGTGAGAATACCGTATTTTTTTATTCATTTATGAAACATTTAGATTTAAAGACCTATGGAGACTGACCACGGACTCGAATCATTAACTTACGGGTGTCGAACCTTTAGTTTTGATGGGACTCGAACCTATAAGAGATAATGGTGGAAAATTCATTTAAAAAATAGTATAATAATTTTTATAAAAGACTTCACTTTTTTAAAGTTTTGTTACTATATTAGTGAAAGGAGATATCATTATGCAAAATAAAGAACAATTAAAAGAATTAATAGCTAATGAATATTTAAATAGATTCTTAACATTTTATATAAGTAAAACATCATCAATACAAGATGCTGAAGACTTATCACAAAAGGCTGCCTGTGAATGTTTAGATGCACTTGATCGTGTTTATAAAATAAAAAATGCTAATGCTTATTTTTGGAGCGTTGCTCATAATGTATATAAGAATTATTTAATTAGAAGAGATAATTATATTCTAGATGATGATTATTGTAAAATGCAAATTGCTGATATTAGTTATGATAAAGATGATGAAAAAAAAGAATTACATAATGATATTAGAAAATCACTAAGTATCCTTTCAGGGTTATATCGTAAGATAATAGTACTTTATTATTATCATGAATTAAAAATTAAAGATATAGCCGATAGACTTAATCTTAGCCAAGATATGGTTAAGTATTATTTGTCTAATGGTAAGAAAAAATTAAAGGAGATTTATAATATGAATAAAGAAATCGGTGAAGTAAGCTTCAACCCTAAAGATTTTTCAATATATTATTCCGGAATTGACTTTGCTAGTGTTAATGTTTGGGAGTTGTTTAAAAGAAAATTACCTTGTCAAATTGCATTAATATGTTATGCAAAACCTAAAACAGTTAGTGAAATAGCAACTGCTGTTGGATGTAGTAGTTGTTTTATAGAAGATGAGCTTTCAATTTTATTAAATGCTGGAGTAATAGTTGAAAAAGTAAAAGATAAGTATCAAACTAATTTTTACATTATTAGCAAAGTTGAACTTGATGTTGTTGATGAATTATATAAAAAAATGTATGATGAATATACAAAAGAAGTAGAAAAGGTCTTCAATGATTATTTCGAACAAATAAAAGAAACTGGTATTTTTAACTATAATGCATCAATAGATCAATATAAATGGATATTTGCAGATAGAGTAGCAGATATGGATAGAAGAAATATGTTTACTAAAGATTCAGATTATCCTAGAATTTTATCATGTGGTGCAAGAGGACTAGTATTTGGAATTGAAGCTCCTACTCCAAAAGGAACTTGCGGACAAACACCAACATATTTAAACAATTATACATTATGGGCAAGAGATTTATGGATGATAAAAGGTTATAGTTCTAACCAACCTATCTTAAGAGATAAAAGAACAGCTCAAACAGTTATAGATGTTTATAATGGTATTATTGATGATAGTAAAGAAGAATTATATGCTTATCTAATTAAGAACAATATTTTAGTAAAAGACAGTGGTATTTTAAAAACAAATATCGCATATTTGAATAAAGAATTTTTAGAAATAATGAAAAATGTAAATAAAGATTTATACGCTAAATTAGAAAAAAACACTAATGATATCAAAGAGTATCTTGCAAAAGTAGTTAGTAAATCAATGCCTAGTAATTTAAAAGAGTATACTAATGGATATGTTATTACCCTTATGCAGTTCTTTGCAGGAAATAAAATTATAGAAGCACTTATTGAAAATGGCTTCTTAAATGATAAAATGAAGAATATACAAATAAGCTATTTTATTGATAAGTAAAAAAATGCAACAGTTATATATCCATACTGCAAGATTAGTAGACTAGCAATGTGGCATATAGCTGTTTTTATTTTAAAGTATGTTAGTTACTGACCACGGACTCGAACCATTAACTTACGGGTGTCGAAGGATCATTGTCTATTACGGGGAAAATAAAAATAAATCTTTCAGGTGAAAAATAAATTATATAATGGATAAAATTGTATAAATATGATATAATAGTTGTAATAGTAAAGGAGTTATTTATGTTTTATAGTAACAGTAAGACAAGTGAAGTATATTGGAGTAGTTATAGAATTTTGGAAAATAAATTAATTAGACTTGCTCATTCAATAACTTTTGATGATGAACAGATTGACGTTTATTCTCCAGAATTAGCAGATATAATTAATTCTGCTTGCATTAAGATAGAATCGATAGCAAAGGATATTTATGAAGAACATATTTGTCCATTTCAAGAAGATAAAAATGAAACGCCCTTTTCGGTAATTAAAAGTAATAACAAGAAAAAACAAACAGATTTTGACTATTCAAAGTGGAAAAGAAAAAAATGGAAATACGACTATAATTGTTTAGTTGAAATTGATCATAAATATTCATTGTCTAATAAAAAAATTTGTCTTAAAAAAAACAAATTTCAATTTACTAAATATGGAAGTCTATTATTACCATTTTCTAATATTTCCATTACGGATTGTAGAGGTGGCATTTTGGAATATAATAACATTGATGTGTTCAAGTA
>JAFQRV010000002.1 GCA_017409905.1 Bacilli bacterium | reverse complement strand
TCATCATAATATATTGCCTCACCCATACCATTTACATAATGTGGCATTTCATATGCTATATTACATATTGTACATGTATACATATGACATTCACCATCTATTGGATAACAATCTTCTAAGTGATTTTGTGTTTGTCTTCCATTACACTCACTACAAATTATGAAGTGTTCATATTCATGATATATTTCATATTCTTTTGGAATATGAGCATAATAATCACAATCAACACACTCATAATGATGTAACTCTATGGAACTATCGCTACACTTAGCAACCAATGTATGAGTTTCAATTTCTGTTTGATATCCACAAATACTACATTCATCTACATGGCCTATACTACCAATACTCTTTATTTCAAAGGAATGTTCTTCTAATATATCAACTCTTTGACATATAGAACATCTTTGATAATGACCATCTATACAAGAAACTCCATCTTCAAAATATTCCAAATCATGTAATTCTGTATGATACACTTCGCACATATCACAATAATAGATATGATATAAATCAGGATTATAATTATTCCAAGCATCAGGATAAGTTAATACATATACAACATTACAATCCCTACATGTTAAGGTATGATTATCTTCTGCTATTTGATAATAATGTTCTAACTGAATTGTTTCTTCACAAATTAAACATGTGCTTGTATGATAACCATTATCAGGGTTACTATTTTGATTTACATACTCACTTTCTTCATTAAAAACATGACTACATATTTTTTCTTCCCTACAATATGAACATAATACAGAATGAGTAGTATTATTTATATAATAATTAACACCATTACAAATATGTTCTTCACAGTATATACAAACTAATATATCAAAGTTTTCATAATCAATTGTATAATAATTATGATTTTCATATATTATTTCACTATTACATTCACCACATGAAACAATATGATTATTGCCTTGTACTTCAACATTCATTTCATATGAACAAATAAAATGATAACTACAAATATTACATGTTTTTTCATGTTGAATAATCCCATTTATCTCTTTGAATTCTTCATAATAATCGTGAATATGTGCAGTTTCATATCCACATTTTGCACATGTAAATCTATCAAACTGATTATTACTATTTTCAATATTAGAACCATCATGATTTTCTTTTATACTATAATCGCAATTTTGACACATTAATAAATGTAATTCATAATCTATAGATTCATAAGTATAATTAGATGGCAATTCACTGTGATCTTCACCACATGAAAACAAGGCATATAAATTTGAATTATAAACTTTTGTAATATCTACTATTTCTAATAATTCTCTATAATCTTTTTTCTCATTGTTATATGAATACCCTAATAATAAATTATTAGTATATTCAAATTCATTTATTGAAATTTGATAATTTTCTGCGACAAAGTTAATATTTTCTGTAGTAACATCGTTTCCATTTGTATCAACAACTTTTATTTCGATTTCTTGGTTGGATTCTACACCCAAGAAATTAATTGGATATTCTGAATATACTTTAAAGATTCTTGTTCTTCTACCATTTTCATTAATTTCTATTTTTCCTATTCTTACAAATGAATCATCATCTATAATTAAACCTAAACTTCCTGTTTCAGTAACCGTTTCAATAAAAATTCCTTCTATTGGTGTATCAATAAAAGCATTGGAATTTATTTTAATATTTGGAGTATCTAAAATTAAAGTTTTTAAATTTTTATTTTTTATAAATACTCCACTAGCTATTCCTTTTAAATTACTAAAGTCAGATGTTTTTAGAACATCTTTTGTTTTATCATGTTTCACTAAATATCCGCATACTACAAGATTTCGATTTTTTTTATAAATGTTTGTATGATTTAAAACCCATGATCCTATATTATTTACGTTATTAATATAATCTTCTTCATAAAGTATTTCTTTTAAATTGTTACAGCCATAAAAAGCATAATCCCCAATTTCTTTTAACTCGCTATAAATAACTATTTGTTCGATATTTTGACAAAAGAAAGCTCCACTTTGGATTATATCTATATTTGATAAATTCACCATTTTTGAGTATTCATTGACACTTTTTGTTCCAAACTTTTCTAATATTTTTTTGTTATTTATATAAGAATATAAACTACCATTTTCAACACTGTATACCTTATTATTTTCACCCGTTAAATCAAAGTCACCTTCAATTTTGGAAAAATTCACTTGATTAGTTAGGTAAGTAAAGGCACCGTCTTCTATAAATGTTTCGCCTAAAAATCTAATTTCTTTTATATTATGCGATAATCTAAATTCTTCATTTTCATCTAAAAAATCAGCATCTCTTTTTGCTTGTGCACTATTTTTATCTATTCCAAACATTTTAGAACTAATTGTATAACCACCTGGTATTTTTAATACTCCGTTACTTACATTTCTTGTTATTGCTTCATGATTATAACCAATTATTTTATTATTTTCATTTATTATTAAACCATTATCATTATTACCTAAATATAGATTAGATAATACGCATCTAATAATATCTTCATCTATTCTTTCTAAATTATGACCTATTGCTTTAGATAAAGTTAAATTATAAACTTCATTTATAAATTCTTCTTTTTTTTCTGAGTCAACATATAACTCATCCTTTTTATCATAATTATATATGATTTCCCCAGTTCTAAAATTATCATCATCTAAATACTTTGTTAAATCATAATCTTTTGTGAACACTTTTTCATAAGCAATTACATTTTTATATCCTGTTGCAAGTTGGGAATCTAGATCGACAAATAAATCTCCCTCATATATAAAATCTCCATATTCATTCTCTGATTGAACTGTAAAATCATAATATGTGTTTTCACAAATATGTTTGAATAAATAATATAAGACTTTAATTATACTCAATTCATCATCAGTACAATCGCATGTGCCATTTGTACAATATAAACATGAATCAAATACATATTCATCTGAATTTAAAAACTCTATTAATGCATCAGCTATAAAATCTAACAAATTATTATCAACTTTACTGCTTGATAAATATTTATGAACTCTTTTTTCAGAAGATCTAACTGATAATTTATCATAGTATGATCCTTCATTTTGTATATTTGCATAGCTGGAATCTATGAAGTTATTAAAGTTATTTGTAATATTATTAAATTCTTCAATTCCCAACTCTATTACTTTTTCTTTCATTTCATCCAAAAAACCAATGTCAGGAATTTCAATAGGATCTACATAATCATTAATGTTTAGAGAATTAAATATATCTCCAATTAAATCTAAACTCATACTAGAGCCTATTGCGACGAGTTTTGTTTTCATTCCGTTATCTATGGCATCGTTCCATTCATCTTTTAATTTTGTAAAAATTTCTGGATTACAGCAATCAAAAAGTGCTTGAGCATTATCTTCTCCTAAATCCATAATATATTTTAAAAGTCCTACACTACCATCTACATTAGATATTTCTACCGCTCCGCATTCGCATACTTTATTAACATAAACGTGTTCATGACCATCAATACTATCATTAGTAGTATCGTCAGCGACTTTTATATTTGCGAGTGAAGTTCCTAAATATGGTGTACCTATGCTTACTAGAGTATCTACTATATCAGGGTGATTTAAAGCATACATCATATTCAATATTCCACCTCTAGAATGACCTACCAAATTGATTTTTGGTTTTTTGCTATTCACGCCATCACCTTTTTGTTTCATATATTGATATATAAAACCATTTATTAATGCTTCTAATTCTTGATAAGCTTCATTTCCTTCATCTTCAAATATGTTATGTCCTAGACTAGTATTTATGGGATTGATGACAACAACACAAGGTTTATTAAAACTGATTCGTATATAGCTTTTTAAACTAGATCCATACAGATTAGTTTTTTTTAATCTAACAATACTCTTTATTGCATATATATTATTTAAATGAAAATCTTTATCAATAACTTTATTACCATCACTAAAACCTAAAATACATACTTCAGAATTTCTCCTTAATGTATAAGATACAATTGAGTTTTCCAAAAGTGAATAACCATCTTCACTATAACTTTCGATTTCTTCTCCATCTTTTATTTCTGTTTTTAACAACATTTCTTGATCAATACCCCATGTTTTAGCATCACTAGATAAACCCGGAACCAAAAAAGTTATACTTGGGTTTTCATCAAAATTATTACTTGTTTTTAAAAATTCATCAAAATCCTCATATATATATTGAGTTTCATCAAATACCTTTTCTTCACTTTCATCATCTTCTGCATAAATACTTACATTTAAATTAACAAATATAAACAAAAACATTATTAAAATAACTATTTTTCTCATTTTTCCTCCATTAAAAAAACTCCCTAAAAAGGGAGTATTATTATTTGATTTAATCATCCCCATTTTGCATATAAGTTTAATACTTCATTTTCCCCTAATTCTATTTTTGTATCAAAATTCCATTTATTAATACATTCTTTTTCTGTATACCATCCTAAGAATGTTTTACCATTATTATATGGTTCATATGGTGTAAATAATGTTTCTCCATTATCATTATGATCTATCCAATAAATATCTTCATCAGTTTCACTTGTATTATTATAAAAATAAATATTAGGTTCAATAAACCATTTTTTTAGTAAGATATCGATATAACAAACATAATAACCATATCTACCTTGTAATAAGTATTCTAAATCATACAAATATTGTTCTTCAACTCCAGCATTAATTTTATATTCTAAATAACTATTAAGAACGAACTCTTGAAATTCCTTAGTAGCTACAATTTTTAAGTTCATTTTCAAAAGTGACTCAATTTCACTTTTTTTATGTATTCTATAAATAAGTGGAAACGTTTTTCTAAAATCTTCAGCAATTGGATGAATATCAAAATAGAGATTATAATGACTACACCCAGGAATTGTTGGATTTTGTTTTCTAAATATATCACTCATATATACATATTTTTTAAATGAGTCCATACTGAAAACTTTTGAAAAATCTTTAGAGGAACTATGTACCATTCCTGGACCATGATGATTACAAATATAAAAAGTGTCAATTTTTACATCACTTTCACGAGCTTGTTGCGCCATACTAAAACTGTAATTATACATACCATGCATACTACAATAATCATTAGTATAAGTTGGTGGCTCAGGTGAAAACCACGTTCTATCATCAGCTGTTCCTAATCCCATTATCGGTATACCTTTATAATGAGATGGAAATATTAATACGTTTTTATTAGATAAATTACTCAGATCGGAATTCATTTGTATAATTTGATAGTATCCATCTGTTCTTAAACCAAGTCTTAATCCTAGATTTTTTACATCTACAACATTAGTATAAAATCCACTTTTCCAAGAAACTTTTTCTTCATTAGGATCAGCATTAGGATCAACACATGATGTCAAAACAAAAAAATTTAAAATAAAAAATACAAATATAAATATTTTTTTCATTTCTATTCTCCTTTCTCCTCATTCTCTACATAGTATGACTATATGCTAGATACTATACACCAAGAGGTAATTTTTCCCTTAAACAACTATATAATAACATATATTAATATAATATGCAATAAATTACAACTTGACTTTTTTTATACTATTTTACTTTTAATTATAACATTATTAAAATTTCTTAATATTTATTTGGCTAATAACTATTATACTCAATATCTTAATAAAAACAAATTAATCAAAAAAGACAATTAGATAATGTATTTTCAAGATAATTTTATAGTTAAATTCCAATATATTATTTTGATAATAAAAAGAAGTAGAATTAATCTACTTCTTATTTGTTTGGAAATATTACACTTATTCCATCTGGGATAACAGTAATCTTTTTATTACCAACAATACTTCTTGCTTTTTCTAAAGCCTCTTCAATATTGTAGGCATGCATAATATGCATATCTGTAATAATTTTTGGATCACATTTATCAGATACAATAATTACATTTGCTTTAGATAAGATTCTCGCTAAAATTTGAGCTTCCCATTGATCAAATTCTGTATCTTTAGGTTCAACATCATTTAAACTTTGATAAGCTGTTTTAGCATCTGGTTGTTCAGCAAGTAATTTATAGAAGAATTCACCACCAGTACCATCAGCACATGATGAACAAATAATTACCACACCACCAGGATTAACGCAAGCTTCGCCTGCTGTCATTCCTTTTACTGTTTGATATATATTTTGATCAAGTGGATAACCGCCATTTGTAGTGATAACAATATCAGAATATACAGGATCTACCATTGCGATTTCTTTAACAAGTTTGCATCCTTCACTGTGAGCTTTTTCTAAGTTACCGGCAAATGCCTTAATAACTTTCTTTTCTCCGTTAATTACTACATTTAAAATAAATTGTAAATTAGCTGTTTTTGCTGCAAAAAGCATATCTTTATGAATTGGATTTTCATCAATTGATCCTGCTCTTGCATGTTTTGATGCAATGAATTTAGCATTATGATTCCAAAGTACTGTTTTCTTTGAAGCAACTCCTGGAAGAATTGATTTTCTTCCACCAGAGAATCCCGCAAAGAAGTGTGGTTCAATAAAACCTTCACTAATTACTAAATCAGCCTCACCTACAAGTTTATTAAGCCAAAGTTCTCCACCACTTGGAAGTGTACCAAAGAATTTCATGTCACTATCAACATAAGCATCATGCATTACGATTTCTTCTTCTTGAACAATCTTTTCACCATACTTATTAACTAATTCTTCATGAGTAGATGCTCTATGCATACCTGTAGCAATTAAGATTGAAATTCTTACATCTTGATTATATTTTCTTACCTCTTCTAAAAGAATAGGCATTGTAATATGACTAGGTACTGGTCTAGTATGGTCACTTGATATTATTACTACATGTTTTTTATCTTTTGCAAGTTCTGATAGTGGAATAGATCCAATTGAATTTTCTAATGCTTCTCTTACTAAATCAGATTCTGATTTTTCAGGATGATATTCTTCTACTTTTGATACTAAGACAGCATTAACTAATTCATCATCTAAATGTAAATCAATATGACCTTTATAATAAGGTAATTTAAAATTTGCCATAAGTTTTCCTTTCATAAAAAATGTGCAATCAAATGACTGCACATTATTTGTTTTTATATACGAGCTATTCCTTGTTCTCTAGCTACTTTTCCAACTTCTTCTGCAACAACTTTACAAACACGTTTGTCAAATGGAGATGGAATAATATAATCTGCACTCAATTCTTCTTCAGTAATTAATGATGCGATTGCGCGGCTTGCAGCAAGTTTCATTTCTTCAGTAATATTAGTTGCTCTAACATCTAAAGCACCACGGAAAATACCAGGGAATACTAATACATTATTAACTTGGTTAGGGAAGTCAGATCTTCCTGTCGCAACAACTGCAGCTCCACCAGCTTTAGCTACATCTGGCATAATTTCTGGAGTTGGGTTAGCCATTGCGAAAATAATTGGTTTTTCAGCCATTGTTGTAACCATTTCTGCAGTTACTAAATTAGGTGCTGATACACCAATGAAGATATCTTTACCTTTAATAATTTCAGCAAGAGGTCCTCTTTGTTTTTCTTTATTTGTAATTTCTGCCATAGCTTTTTGAGCAGGATTCATCCATTCTTCTCCTGGACATAATGCACCTTGTCTATCAACTAAAACAACATTTCCAACACCAAATTGTAAAATTAATTTACAAATTGAAATACCTGCAGAACCTGCACCATTAATAACAATATTAACATCTTCCCATTTTTTACCAACAACTTTTAATGCATTGATTAAACCAGCACATACTACGATAGCTGTACCATGTTGGTCATCATGGAATACTGGAATATCTAACTCTTCTTTTAATCTTCTTTCAATTTCGAAACATCTAGGAGCTGAAATATCTTCTAAGTTAATTCCACCAAATGTAGGTGCGATTCTTTTAACAGTTTCGATAATTTCTTCAGTATCTTTAGTATCTAAACAAATTGGGAAAGCATCAACATTTGCGAATTCTTTAAATAAGATTGCTTTACCTTCCATAACTGGCATAGCAGCTAATGGTCCAATATCACCTAAACCTAATACTGCAGTACCATCAGATACAACTGCAACTAAGTTACCTTTTGCAGTATATTTATAAACATCATTAGCATCAGCAGCAATTCTTCTACAAGGTTCCGCAACACCTGGACTATATGCTTGTGCTAATTGTTCTTTGTTTTCAACAACTACTTTAGAAATAACTTCAACTTTACCATGTTTTTCTTCATGTAGTTCTAAACTTTTTTCATAAACAGTTTTTTCAGCCATTTTAATTCTCCTTTATTTTAGTAGAAGCTCTTAACTTCACTTGTAGATTTGAAATCACCAAAGTAAGCTTTAACATCCATGCCTAAATAATTAGCCATTTCAATCATTTCTTTAACTGTATTTTCATTTACTGGAATACCTTCTGCTTGAACTTTCTTAATAGCTTCCATTTCTTTTTCACCATGAGTATAAATTCTAGGTTGTCCATCAGCTTTTGGACTTTGTCTTAATTCTTCTAGATATACTTCAAAATGTTTTTTGATAGCTTCTGGATCACCAAAGAAAGCAGGATTAATTGCCATAAATCCATGACAAATACCTGAGAAACCATTTTGCATTGTATGAGCTGAAGTCATACCTTGTGATAAGATTGATGAGAATAATTCACAAATCATACCATAACCATAACCTTTGTGTCCACCTAATAATTCAGTGTCACCACCAACTGGAACAATACCTCCACCTTCATGGGCTTTGATATTACCTAATACTTCACTTGCATCATTAGAAGATGCACCTAATTTATTAACTGCCCATCCTGTTGGAACTGGAGCTTGTTTTTTATTATAAATTTCAAGTTTTCCACGTGTAACAACTGTAGTTGATGCATCAAAGAAGAATGGATATGGATCAGCAGGAGCACTCCATGCTAATGGGTTAGAACCTAACATAGCTTTTTTACCAAATGTTGGAACCATGATTGCTTCAGAGTTTGTACAAGAAAAACCAATTAAACCTTGATCCATTGCCATTCTTGCATAATAACCAGCAATACCATAGTGGTTAGAATTACGAACTGTAACAATACCAACACCAACAGTTTTTGCTTTTTCAATAGCCATTTCCATAGCTTTATGTCCAATTAATTGACCCATTCCTGAATGACCATCGATAACTGCACTAATTGGAGTTTCGAATACAACTTCAGGTTTTGCGTCCACGTGGATTAAACCACTTTCAATACCTTTATGATAACGAACTAATCTTTGCATACCATGAGATTCAATACCAAAGTCATCAGACATTAATAATACGTCAGAAATAATTCTAGCTTCGGGTTCAGTGAATCCAAATTTTTGGAATGCTTCCATACAGAATTTGTCTAATAGTTCACGAGAATAATTAATATATGCCATAAAATACACACCTTTCTTTTTTAATATTTTTTATTCTTACTTTATTAGTATATCACTTATACTTTTTTTTATCAAACAAAAATACTTAAGAAATGAAAACCATTTCACAATATTAATCTACTACTTTTATTTTTATTCCTAATACACCAAATTTATTAATAGCCTCTATTGAGTAATACTCGTACATATCTTGGTATCTTGCTTCTTCATCTTCCATATAGCCAATTGATATTTTATCATGATTCATATATAGTTCTTTAAAACTTGGATATTTAAATAAATCTATTACAACACATTTTAATAATTCTAAAGTATTAATATTTTGAAATACTATATAATCCCCAATATTAATTAATCTTCTTTTATCATCATTTAACCGCATCTCAATTGTTTTAGTTTTATTTTTTATTGCATTAAATGCACCACTTACTAATTTCATTTGATGTTCCATATTTTCACCTCAATTATATTATATCATATATAAACAAAAAAGAAAAGAACCAATAATGGTTCTTTAATATACTTTTTTAATTAAAACAAATGCTTCACTACATACTCCTTCACTTGAACCAATTGGTCCTTTCTTTTCAAAAGTTGTAGCTTTTATAGAAACTAAATCACTAGGTATTTCTAATAATTTACTAATGTTTTCTTCCATTTGTTTTTTATAATTTACTAGTTTTGGTTTTTCTAGATAAATCATTATATCAATATTAACTATTACATAATGATGTTCTTTTAATTTTTCTTTCACATCTAATAAGAATTTACTAGAATCATAATCTTTATATTTAGGATCATTATCTGGGTAATTATATCCCATATCACCTAGATGAAGACTTCCTAATACGGCTTCTGTTAAAGCATGATAAACACAGTCTGCATCACTATGACCTTTTAATCCTAAGTTAAAAGGAATCTTTACACCACCTAATAATAAATAATCTTTTTCAATAAAAGGATGAAAATCCATCGAATAACCGACTTTATATTCTAATGATTGTAAATCTTCTTTAAAAGTAATCTTTTTATTATTAGTTGTTTCTTTTATGTAACCTATAGAATAATTAGTATTTTCAATTATTTCTAAATCGTCTTGTGCAACACTATTTGGATTATTTAATAAATAATTGTATGCTTTTTTGTTAAACCCTTGTGGTGTAGTAACAGCTTTTAATTTGTTTTTATCAATTGATATTCCATCCATTTTAATCGCATCTACAACATCATGATATAGTGTTACAACATCATAATCATTTAAACTATTAATTAATGAATTAATATCATCAAGTGATGTGAATGGTCTAGCCGCATCGTGAATTAAGACAAATTCAGTATCTACTAATTTTAAACCATTTAAAACACTTTCGTTTCTTGTCTTTCCACCTTCTGTTAGAAAAATATTATATCCTTCATAATTTTCTAGTTCTTTTTTTAGTAAATTTAAATCATTTTGATTATAAACGATAATAATTTTATTAATTGATGAAATCTTTAAAAACTTATCTAGTGAATGATTAAAGACTTTTTTATTTCCAAGGGGTAAATAAACTTTATTTACCTCAACGTTCATTCTAGAAGAATTTCCTGCCATTAATAGAATAACACTAACTTCTTTCATTATTCACCTAATAATTTTTCTAATACCTTCATTGTATCTTCTAATTTTTCTTTGTAATCAACTTGTGGTTTTTCTTTAACTACTTCTTTAGTTGATTCGACTATTTCTTCAGATTCTTCTTCTTTTATTTCATCCTTAGGTGTGTAATTCGCCAAATGAATAATTGAAATCAATTTACCATCTCTATTTAAATACATTGCATCTTCAAATACATAATAATAACCAAGTCCTAGTTTTAAACGATATTTAATTCTTGTTACTTCAAGTGAACCAATAACACTACTTTGTTCTTGATAATATTGAATATCATTTGGATGAATCATTTCTACAAATTCATTTATTGAATATTCTCTTTGATTTAAGTTTAGAGCTTTCGCGATAGTTTCAGTCATAATATATGTAGTTGTATTATAATCGTAGTATAAAACAACATCTTTCATCATTGACATCATTACATATAGTTGAGCTCTATCATCTTTAATAACATTATATGCATCTGTTAAACCTTGTTGTAGTTTATTTAAAGTGTGTTTATTGTTTTTTGAAAAATAAACATTTCTTCCAATAAATTTATTTTTATAAAAGATTGGTTCAACAACACCTAATAAATCAAATGATTCATTATTATCGGTAATTGACATTTCAAAATAAGCAGTTTGTTTTGTGAATTCAACTTCTGAATAATCATAATTTAACTTTAACGCTATAGAACTTGTTATATCTTCTCCATTAATATGAGTAATATATAATTTAGATAGTATTGTTTGAAATCCTAATGTATCATATAATTCAGCTGGAGTTAATCTTGTCAATTCTGTGAATGATTCAGAAAAGTCGATAATGATATCTTTGTTATTACTTGCATAATAATAATCAAATTGAGCATTTTTAATTAAATTATTAGCTTTATTAAGAAAAGCATTTTTAATTCCTTCTTTTTCAAATAAATCTTTTAAAGAATATACAATTAAACCAATTAATAAAACTGTTGAAACAATATCTTTCACAATTGGTTGTTTAACTAATAATTTTAATGCTACATAAATTACACAAATGATACCAAAACCTAAGTATTCAATTTTACAAGCTCTTCGATAATATACATTTTTAAATATAACTAATAATAAAATTACAACTAACGCAATAATTAGTGCGGCAAGTGAGTATGTTTGTGCAATACTAAATAACATATAATCACCTACTTAACAATAATATGTTGTTTTAAGAAAGATTGTAAACCATCAATTGTAACAGTTGTAAGTGATCCTTCATGAGTAGTTGAAATATTACCTGTTTCTTCAGATACAACTATTGTGAATGCATCACTTACTTCACTAATACCAAGTGCTGCTCTGTGACGTGAACCCAATGTTTTTGAAATCTTTGTTGTTTCACTAGTTGGATAGAATGAACCAGCACTCATAATTTTATCTTCTCTAATAATAACAGCACCATCATGTAAAGCCGTACCAGGCATGAAAATAGTTTCTAGGATTTCACAAGACACTTCACAATTTAAGTGTGTTCCTTTTGCGATATAAGTATTTAATGAATCTTCTTTTTCAATTGTAATGATTGCGCCAATTTGACGCTCTGATAAGTGTGTAACAGTTTTAATTAAAGTATCAATTAAAACTTTTTGTTGTTCTTCATTGTTTACAAAGTTTTTAACATTCTTAGGTTTTGTTAAACCTTCAAATACGTTCTTAATATTAGGTGCAAAATACATTGCCCATACAAATGCATATATTAAAACTAAGTATTTATAAATCTTATATATGTAAGTTAAATTTAGTAATACAGTTACACCAAATAATGCAACAAAGAAAATAATGCTAAATGTTAACCATTTCTTATTTGTATAACGATATAAGAAATATAATATAAATCCAAAGATTAATAATAGAATTACTGCTTCAATAATAAACTTTGGTAATCCTTGATATTCAATATAAAATTGGATTTTTTCTACAAGTCTTCCTAATAATTGAGAACCTAAAATTGCTTTACCAAATAACATTTTAGTTTCCTCCTTTTCTCAAAGATAAGTATTCAATAATTTCTTGATTCTTTTCATCAATTGCATAATCAATAGGTCTTAAATTCTTTTCATCAACCAATTCTTGATCAGCACCTCTTTCAATCAAAACTTTTACAATTTCTAAATTATTTGTTGTAATAGCTAAATGTAATGATGTTTGTTCAAATTCACCAGTTGCATTAATATTAGCACCATTATTTAACAATTCAATAACAGAATCAATTTTACCTAATGTTACCGCATAATGAAGTGGAGTATTATAATCATCATCACATATTTCAGGATTTACTCCTAATTTAATTAACACTTTAATAATTTTATTATTTTGATATTTTACTGCGTAATGAAGTAATGTTCTACCACGATATCTTTTACTATTAACATCAATATTTACTAACTTTAAATCATGAATTATCTTCTTAATTTTTGATGCTTTACATTGTTTATCTTTTATTTCTCTAATTAATTCTTGAAAAAATTGTGTTTTTGTCTTCATAAATACCTACTTAATAAACTCATCTATTTTTAATTGATGCATTGACTGAGAGTCTTTATTTGCCAAAAATTGAGAAATAATATCTAGTTTTTCTTGTAGGTTGTCAATTATATCTCCAACATAGAAGATATATATTTGCCATCCTTTTTTAGTATATTCATTGTAGTAATATTCATAATCGTCCAAAATAGAATAAGGAGTTTTAGTATTTAGTCCTTCAATAATGATACCAATATTAGGAATAGATTCATTTGTTTTAGACTTTCCACCTTTAATCATTAAATCAATTCTACCAATACCAGCCTCAGCAGAAATTCCTCTTTCTTTCAATTCATCACATATAATTTTTGTGAGTGGAGGCATTTGTGTTCCTTCTATTTCGTGTTCAATAATACTCTTAAAAAGTTGTGTTGCATTAAAATCATTAGAATATTCATTAGTTGTATACACATTTACTTTAGAACATCCACTAGCATAATTAGGAATAATATATTTTAATTGAAGAATATCTAAATCTTTTAAATCATCAAATAAGTAATAAACTTCATCAACGACTTTTGACTTTTCATATGGTACTCTAACCATACGAATATTATTATTTAGAATTTGGAATATTTCTTCATCACTATTTACTTCTTTTAACTTTTCAACAAGTCTTTTATAGAAAGCAAATTTATAACTAACTGAATTAAAAATAATATCAAAAGTTTTTGTCATATCAGTATAATAATTACCTACGATAGTTGATACAAGATCTTTTAATGTTTTAAACTTTTTAAAGCTTTCTGTTCTACTAAAATCTAAAATATATTGATTTTTAATATTATGATTATTGCCTAGTCTTGGGTTATCTTTCACATAACTTTGTACAAATCTTAATATATATTTATTTGGAATGTTTTTAAACAAATTATTGTTATTAATAGATTTATTTGTAGATGTACCAAACATAACTACTTGTTTTGTTTGAACAATTCTATTGTATTTAAATGCTGAAGACAAATGAACATCATCTATAAATACAATATCAAACTTAGATAAATCTAAATCACTATTAAATATATCAACATCTGCTAAGAAAACATTCTTATATGGTAACAAAGCATCAACAATTTTATTGTAATCATTAAATTTTAAATTTGTAATATGGTTAACAAGTCTTTTTTCTAAAGTCACTTTATTTCTTTGTAAGCTTCTAATATTAATTTGACAATGATTTCTTTCAAAGAAATTAAAATTCTCTATCCAAGTTAAAATATTATTACTTTCTAATAAAATTGGATTTTTATTAATTAATTCATTTTGATAGTCAGAATAAATAGAATAAATAAATATTTCACCAATACCTTTAGAATATTGAGCACTTAAAATTATTTCACATAATTGTTTAAGGCCTAGTTTTTCAAAACGATGTAAATATTCAAATACTTGGAATACTGGTCTAATTTCTACTATTCTTTCTTCATATTTATTAATTATTATTTGTGATTCATTGAGTGAACATGTTAGTAAATCATATTGTCCCCCAACAAAATATCTACTAAACAAATTATGTTCACTTAATCTTTTTTCAATAAGTGAATGTAGTGGTCCAAATTCATTAATTAAATCATTTATTAAATTATTTTCAAATAATTTGCCAATTACAGTCTCATCTTTTAGTTGTTTTAAAAATAAGCCATAGTTGTTTTCCAAAACACTTATTAACATACAATCAGTATCTAAACCTTTATACGTTTCTCCTAAGTATTTCTTCATTTCGTTTGCATCTTTATCAAGATTTTCTAATAAATTAACATACTCTTTATCAGTATTAATAATTATTATCATATCATCTAGTGTCGGAGTAGTATTTTTAAATAAAACTCTTAACCTATCATTTGCTTGAACTACTTTTCTTAAATAAATCAACCAATCTAAAGAATCATATGTTTTTTCGACAATTGTATCACCTTTAATGTTAATACCAAATTGAGATAATAAACTATAATTCTTTAATAGGATCTTTCTAGATCTATCAAATTTCTCAAATAAACTAACAATGAAATCATTTTGAGTGATTGTTTTGTCATCATGAGTAATTTGATGTCTAAATATAATTCTTTCTCTATCTGTAAGATTATTAATAAAATCAATCCAATTTGAAAAATAACAAATAAATTTATCTAAAGATAAGTTATCTAGCAATCCAAATTTTTTAGCTTCTGTTTCAATTTTCTGACCTAAATCAAATAATTCTAAAAATTGATGATTTAAAGTAGAAGAAGATATTTTATTTTTTCTTGTTGATTTTTTATCAAACAAGTCTTGGATAGATTTTATATAATTACGATCTTTTAAAGTTAGCTTAATATTATCATAACTTAAACTATCTTCTTTAATTAAATAAGGTTTTAATATTTCTTTAATCTGATTAAATTTTTGTAATAAATTTTCAAAAGTCTTAAATATTTCATCAATTTGATTACGATTTTTTACATAGAATGTCGTCCATAAAGAAGAAATATTAGTATATTTTAATAAATCATATAATTTAGTAAAATATTCAATTTCATTCTTTTCAAATTTATCTAAATCTAAATTAAATCTTAATTTGTTAATAATGTCTTGTATATTTTTTTGTTCTGTTTTTACTGTTAATAATATTTCGTTTATTAAATCATTCTTTTTCAAAATATTATTTAATTCTTCAAAGTTATTAGTAGTTAAATGTTTATAACATAACACATTTAGTAATTCTTCTACTTCACCAGTTTGATAATCAACTACAAGTTTTTCTGTTAAAACTTGTTTGATTATTTTATCTGTATTTTGATAATTACTAATAACATTTAATATTTCTTTTATCTTATCTGAATCATATCTTTTTACCCAACACTTAGGTGGTGTAATCTTAGTAAAAGGTGATATATATGATAATAGTCTTTGAGCATTTAAATAATTAGATGGTAAGTTTATAGAATACTTATTACAATATGCTTTTAATGCTCTATTTGATGTCTTAATAATATTTGCATATCTTTGTGTTGCTTCACTAATTTCTTTAATATGATTCTTTGCGTAATATTGTTCTACTTTTGACCAAACATTAATGTCTAAAGGTTCAATTGTTTCTAAAATTTCTTCGATTTCTTTTAATTCATTATATACTTTTTGTATTTCGTGATTTTGTAAACTGACATCTATTGGTATTTTAACAATATCAGGTATTGTATTTTTAATTTCCGCAAGTTTTGTAATTACTTTAAAATAGCGACAACCATGAATACTTGATTCTAATGCTTGTTCATATTCTAATATTTGAGATAAAGTTTCTGCACTTACTTTTTCATCACGTATTGATGGAATATCTTCTGGTTCTAGTTTTTCATATATTGTGTTTTTAGAAAGATTATATGTATAACTAGAAGCTTGTATATTATTCAATTCTTTATACATATCTTTAATATTGTCAAAGTCTTGGGAAACATATAAGACTTTTTTATTTTTAAGAATTGAATCGGCTAAAGCATTAACAATAGTATATGTTTTTCCACTACCTAAGGCACCATCAACAACAAAACTTTCACCATTATCAATTTTTACCAATGCCCATTTTTGATAAACATTAGTAGGTAGAACAGCTTTAATATTTTGATAGAACAAATCATGTACTTCTTTTACAGACTTTTCATAAATTGATCTTTGTGTTGATAAATCATCATATGATGGAGCATGTTCATTATATTCAATAGAAGATACTGTTAGATAGTTTCCCATTGAAAATTCAAAATTTGTTTTTTCCGCATAATTCAAACAGTAATTAGTAATTTGATATACTTCAGGATTATGTGGTAAAGTATCCGCACTAATACCTAGTGAGGCTTGAATCTTATTAGTTAGAATTGTATTGATTATTGGTGATGAAGCAATTGTAACCTTATTATTTTCATAATCAATATCAACTGGAATTAAAACAATTGGAGCGTATGAATAATTGTTTTCTTGTGGTAATTTAAAATGTAATACACCGCACGTCAAAAAAATCTTATTAGAAGTATTTTTATATCGTAGGCTTTCTAAAAATAACAATTGATATTTAAGATCTTGATCACAATTATCAAATACTTTTCCTGTCCCCTCAATAGCAATGTCTTCATAAATTAATTCATTTAAGTCGATAACACTACCATTTAAAAGCTTATCCATAACAGGAATATCAATTGTACCTAATTCAATATAATAATCTTCCTCTAAGATATTTATTAAATGTTGATTACGTTGTTGTATACGAAAATTTGTTTTTCTATATGACTTCATATTATCACCATTGTTATTTCTTATTATAACACGAAATGTTATTTTATAAAAGAAAAAAGGTAAAAATGAAGGAATCACAAGGTAATATCATAATTGTTTTTGTTTAAATTTAAGTTTTTATTTTCTATAAATCCGATAGTTTTTTTTGTTAAATTAGTATCTTGAACAACTATAATAGTATTATTTATATATATTTTTCTTCCCTTATTATCTATAAAAAAATTATTATTAATCAATTTTTTAATAAAATTTTGGATAGTAAAATGCGCTTTATTCAAGTTTTTTATATATATTAAACTATATGGATACTTGATAATTTGTTCAGATAATAATCCTCCACTATCATAACCAACATAGCCTTTTGTAGAACCAATCAAACTATTTATACTACTAAAATCGTAATAATTTTCTAAATCTAATTCTAAAAAATTTTCCATCTTAAAAGAAGATATTTTTTTCAAATCTTCAATTAACTTTTTAATTTTAAAAGTCTTGGATGAATTAATTGTTACTATTGGTTTATCAATACTATTACCATTTATATAGTTCTCATAATATGGTTTTAATTGTTCATAGTTTAAATCAGCATATTCTTCTTTGAAACTAATTCCACTTAAGTCTCTTATTATATTATCTATGACTTTATAAAAGTCACTTGATTCAGCACATAATCTAGATCTTGAACCTAACTCATCTAATACATCTATGGCTTTATCTGGAAAAGTTTTATTAGGTAAATATTGGTTTGTCTTTTGAACAATATAATTAATAATGTCTAAAGAAATATCAATATTATGGTACTCTTCATAACTATTTTTAATTTTATTTAAAATATTCTTAACTTCATCTATTTCTGGTTCATCAATATATATATTTTGAAATCTTCTCATTAATGCTTTATCTTTTTCAATATACTTATAATATTCATCGAGTGTTGTTGCGCCTATACAATGTATATCATTTCTTGCAAGATATGGTTTTAATATATTAGCGATATCTAAAGATCCTTCATTAGAACCAGCACCTACAATATTATGTATTTCGTCTATAAATAAAATAGCATTATTATCTTTTATAAAGTTCATTGCTTTAATGATCTTTTCTTCTAATTCTCCTCTATATTTAGTATTCGCAACAACACTACCTAATTCAAATCTATAGATAGGAACCTCAGGATATTTTTTTGCATATCCTTCAACTAATGCAGTCTTTCCAACTCCAGCGCTCCCAATTAACATTGGATTATTTTTCTGTTTTTTATTTAGAATAACATTTAATCTTTCAATATGATTACTTCTTTCAATAAATGGATGAACCGTATCTAATTCAGTAAGATTAGTAAGGAAATCATAACTTTCAATGTTTTCTTTTTTTACATTAAACATATCTAGTATATCTTCTATCATAACTTTAGGATCTATTCCTAAATTAATCAATACTTTAGTAGCATTATTTTCTTCATCATTTAAAAGAGTATAAAATAAATGTTCATCATAAACATATTCGGTTTTAAATATTTTAGTTGCATCACTTGCTTTTTTTACTATTTCATTAAATTTTAATGTAAATTTCGAATTTTCTAAAGAATAAGAATTGTTGTTAATTAAATTAATTTCATCAATCAATTCTTGTTTAGTAATTTGTTCTTCAGTTAATAGAAAATGACATATTGTGTCTTCTGTATTAAACATTGCGAGTAAAAGGTGTTCTGTACCAATTAACTTTTTATGTTCTTTTTCAGCAATATCTTCTGCACATTCAATCAGTTTTACAGCTTGAGGGCTATAGTTTTCTAACATTTTTTAAGCCTCCTTCAACAATACACTATATGAAATTAAAATAAAAAATATAATTTATAAAAAAGTTATTTGTATTAATTTACAATTCATGGTATACTATATATGAAATGGAGTGATGTTATGAACTCAAATGTATATATATCTCATGTACAAAAAGATATGAATCTAATTGAAATAGAGCAAATTGTTATTGTTGGTATTAATGTAGGAAAAGATGAAGAATTTTATTACCAATTGACTGAACTTAAAAGTTTATGCGAAGCTTGTAATTATGAAGTAATAGAAACAATTACTCAAAATCTTGAAAGAGCAATTCCGGCCACATATGTTGGTAGTGGTAAATTACTAGAGATTAAACAAGTTGCAAGTTCTTTAAACGTTAAAAAAATTATTTTCAATGATGAATTAACACCCGCTCAAATTAAAAATATTAATGAGGCTCTAGATGGTGATTTTGAAATCATTGATCGAACTATGCTAATTCTTGAAATTTTTGAAAAAAGAGCAACTACTAAAGAAGCTTCTTTACAAGTAGAAGTTGCTAAACTTAAATATATGTTACCAAGACTTATTGGTACAAGAAGTTACATGTCTAGAACTACTGGTGGTGGTGCTGGTGGTGGTGGTGCAAGACGTGGACTTGGTGAAACAAAGTTAGAACTTGATAGAAGACATATAGAGATGAAAATTTCTAAAGCAAAAAGCGAACTAGATAGTATAAAACTTGCTCGTGCTACTTCTAGAAAAATGCGTTTAAATAATGATATTAAAACTGTCGCATTTGTTGGATATACTAATGCTGGGAAATCTTCTACAATAAATGCATTATTAAAGTTATATGCTAATGAGAACGAAGATAAAGAAGTATTCGTAAAAGATATGTTATTCGCAACTCTTGAAACACAAACAAGAAAAATTAAGTTACCCAACAACCATTCATTTTTAATAACAGATACCGTTGGTTTTGTTTCTAAACTTCCACACCATTTAGTAGAATCTTTCAAATCTACATTAGAAGAAATACTTGAAGCTGATTTAATTATTCACATTGTTGATGCTAATAGCCCATATAGAGACCTACAAATAGAAACTACTCTAGAAGTTTTAGAAAGTTTAGGGGCAAAAGAAATACCAATGATTACTGTGCTTAACAAATGTGACCTAGTTCGAAATATGATTACGATTAATAACTATAAAGACTATATTCAAATTAGTGCGAAATTAAAAGAAGGAATTAGAGAATTAATCCAAAAAATAGATGAATCTCTTTACAGTGAAATATATCTTGATACTTTTTTATTCCCATATGACAAGGGAAATCTTTTAAATATCGTATTAGAGACAAGTGAAGTATTATCTACTGAGTATTTAAATGAAGGAACTAAAATTACCGCAAAAGTATCTAAGAAAATACATAATATGTTAGAAGAATATAACGTAGAAAAATAGGCCTGTATTTAACAGGCCTTTTGTTTTAGATATTCATCACATATATTTTTTAATTCTTCATAGTTTGAAACATTTACCAATTTTAAACGATATTGTTTAGAATTTGGTAATCTTTTAAAATACCATACTGCGTGTGTACGCATTTCTACCATTGCAACTTTTTCACAAGTAAGTTCTATTAATCTTCTTGCATGTAACAATAGTGTTTCTATTACCTCTTCACTTGTTGGTTCAGTAAACTCTTCTCCATTTAGTTCTTTTCTAATTTTATCAAATATCCAAGGATTCCCTAGAGCAGCCCTACCTATCATTACTGCATCACATCCTGCATCTAAATAAGCCTTAACGTCTTCTACAGTCTTAATATCACCGTTTCCAATTAGAAAACATTTTGTTGTTTTCCTAATCAATTTAATATATTCAAGATTAGCATTACCTCTATACATCATCGAACGAGTTCTTGTATGAATAGTTATGGCATCAACTCCAGCAAGTTCTGCAAGCCTTCCCACTTCATCACAATTAATAGAATCATGATCCCATCCTGCACGGATTTTAATAGTAATTGGTTTTTTAATATTGACTTTTAAACTTTTAACTATTTCAAAGATTTTTTCTGGTTCTTTTAATAAAGCACTTCCACTTCCAGATTTTATCACTTTATTTACAGGGCAGCCCATATTAATATCTATAATATCACTGTCACATTCTTTTTCAACAATTTTAGCAGCTTCTGTTAATGTTTCAACACTTGAACCAAATAACTGCATTGCGATTGGATGTTCATTATTTGATACCCTTAACATACTTTTTGTTTTAGCATTATTGTAAAGTAAACCCTTATCACTAACCATTTCTGCATATACCATTGAAGCACCATGTTCTATACAAATAGTTCTAAAAGCCATATTAGTAATTCCAGCCATTGGCGCAAGAATTAATGGCGAATCTAACTGAATATTAGCTAATTTTTTCATCTTCTATATAACTTCTTAATATATATGATGCAATAAGCAATCCAGCAGAAGCAGGAACAAAAATCATTGATCCTGGATTTCTAGTATTAGTTTTAATAGGGTCTTCGGTAGAGGCTAAAACCGTTAAATGTTTTATATCAAGTTCACGACATTTCTTTCTAATAATTTTAGCAAGAGGGCAAGTGGTAGTTTTAGTTATATCAGTGATAGATAGCTTTGTAGGATCTAGTTTGTTACCTGTTCCCATTGAAGATATAATTGGTATATTTAATTGTTTACATTTTTGAATAATTAATAACTTTGAAGATACTGTATCAATTGCGTCAACAACATAGTCAAAATCTTCAAAATTAATATCATCAATATTTGTTTCATCAATAAATATATTATATCCTACTATATTAATATTAGGATTTATTTTTAATACATGATTTATAGCTTCATCTGTTTTAACTTTATTAATGTTATTAATATTTGAAATGATTTGTCTATTTAAGTTTGATAGATCAACTTTGTCAAAATCAAAAATAGATATTTTTTCAAAACCACTTCTAACTAATCCTTCTAATACATATCCTCCAACACCACCTACCCCAAATATTGCGATATGCTTATTTGAATATTTATTTATATTATCTAAACCAATCATTAATTCAGTTCTACTATTCATTGGTATCACCTACTTCATGTTCATATATGTAATTAAAATCATATTTTTTATCATCTTTTCTAGCACCGACAATAGTACCTAAATTTAAATTATGAATACTTCTAAATAAACAATCATCTACTTCAGGATTATATTTCTTTAAATCTTTTATGATTTGTTTTACTTCTTTTCTTTTAGACTGATTTTCTTTATCATAATTTTCCTGTAATGGGCATGCGCAAGCAATAAACTCAAGTTTATGATATTTTTGCCATGCAATAATTGATTCTTCTTTTACTTCATATAAAGGTCTAATTAATTCCATTCCTTGATAATTCTTACTTGAAAGTTTAGGTCTCATAAAAGTAATCTCATTACTATAAAGTAAAGCTAATAATGTTGTTTCTATTACATCATCAGCATGATGGCCCAATGCTATTTTATTACAACCATGTTTTTTTGCAAAATTATATAAATACCCCCTTCTCATTCTAGCACATAAATAACATGGATTATCCTCTACTGTTTTTGTATACTGAAAGATAGGAGCTTCAAATATCTCAATAGGAATATTTAAAAGTTTTGCATTTTCTTTAATCTTTTCAAGATTTTTAGTGTTATATCCTGGATTCATAGAAATATATATTACTTCAAATGGAATATTCCCATGAGCTTGTAATTCTTGCATACATTTTGCAAGTAGCATGGAATCTTTTCCACCAGAAATACAAACCGCAATCTTATCATTTGGTTCAATTAAATTATATGTTTCACAAGCATTAATAACTTTTGCATATATATGTTTTCTAAATTTTGTTATTAAAGCTCTTTGAATTTCTTTTTCCATATTTTATCCTTTTAGTTTTTCTAATTCTTCATTTGTTAATTCTTTGGTTTCACCCATTTTTAAATTGCTTAATTCTAAATTTCCAATCTTTACCCTTTTCAAATAAGTAACTTTTGTATTTAAATATTCAAACATTTTCTTAACTTGGTGAAATTTACCTTCATATATAGTAATATAAGCACTATTATTATTAATAGGTTCTAATAGTCCAGGTAATGTTGTATATTCATTATCAATGTTAATACCTTCTTTTACTAATTCGCAAGCATTTTCTTTTAATGTGCCACTATATTCAACATAGTATTTTTTTGAAATATGTTTTTTAGGTGATGTTAAATTATGAATAAAACTTCCATCATTGGATAACAATAATAAACCTTCTGTATCTTTATCAAGTCTACCAACGATTGATAAATCTTTCATTTTAAAATTATTTGGTATCAATTCTATAACCGTATGATCGCTTTTATCAAAAGTTGCGGATAAATAACCCCGAGGTTTATTTAACATTAAATAGATATACTTTTTGTATTCCATCTTAATATTATCTACTTTAATTATATCATTAATTTCATCAATTATTAAATTTGTATTTGTTGATATTTCTTCATTAACGGATACTTTTTTTTGTTTTATTATTTTTTTTGCATCTGTTCTGGAAAGATTTAAGATATCTGCTAAATATTTATCTAGTCTCATAACTATCACCTTTTTAATTAGTATATCATATCTATATAAATTCTTCAACAAAAAGAAAAAGTCAAGTTTAACTTGACTTTATTTCTTCATTCCTTCTTTTAATGCTCCTAATAAAATATCAGTTGTATCCTCACCATTTTCCCAATACATTATGCCGCCTAAATCTCTATTCCATACATAAGAACATTTAGCTTTAATTGATCCTGCATTGTCATAAGAGATTAATTTATTTTCAGATGGAATATATATTGCGGTTGCATTTGCTGTAGAATCATATGCAGTCACATATTGTCCTTTATTATTTTTCATAAAGTTGTAGATTTCTGTATATGTCATATGATCACCACTAGATGATACTGGATGTCCTAATCCATTTCCACTTGGTGTACCTGATAATTTATATACACGTCCATAGAAAGCTACACCTACTACAATTTTAGACATTGGTACGCCCCTTTGATTATATAAATTAACAGAATCATGAACATTAGAAGAAAGTGAAGTATTAGTTGAACCATATAATGCAGTATGGTGATATGCATATTGTGAATCATGAAAATCATATGTCATTAAATGTAAATAATCCATGTATCCAATTACTTGTGAAACTTGATATCTATCAATACCATATCTACCACCTGGTAATGCTGCTGTCACTAAATAATCAGGATTTGCTTCTTTAAGAACTTTATTAATTGTAGCCATTAATAATGTATAGTTTGGACTGTCTACTTCAACACTTGTTCCTTCTCCATATCCAGGATATTCCCAGTCAACATCGATACCATCTAAATGATACTTTTGAATTACTTCTAAACAAGATTCTGCAAATTTTAATCTTGATTCTGGTGTCATTGCCATATTACTCCATTTGATTAAGCTTGCGCCACCACCACCTAAAGATAATACAACACGTACTCCAGATTTTCTTATTTGATTAATAGTCAATAAATATCTTTCTACATCTTGCATTCCAACAGTAAAGTCATTTTCTACTCTACCAAAAGCTAAATTAACAACGTCTAAAGTTTCAATAGCAGTTGTTGTAAATCCTTTATAGCTTCCTGCATAAACATAACCAAATACTGGTTTACCGTCATTTAAATCTTTGAATACAACTTTTGGAATCACCACTTCGAATTCTTGTGTAATTGTTGTATTTCCATAAGTGAATTTACCAGTTAAGTTTATTAATGTATCTATTCTATCTGGATTAGTAATACCTTCATTTGTTAAAGTATTTACATCACTAGATTTCCAACTTGTTTTAAATGATACACCTTCAGCAGCAAAGACAGTGTTTAACGCAACATTGTCATTGAATACATCAGGAACATATTTGTCTAGTTTTCCAGATAATATAGCCCAGTTAGCTTGTAATCTAATATCTTCAGTAATAGCTGTATTGAAATCAAATTCTTTATTTCCTTGATACCAAGCAATTTCTAAACCTTCAATATTATCATGTGCTTGTTTATTTACTTTTGATCCAGCATTAACTTTTACTTCTGTTGTATAACCTAAATAATCAACGAAAGTAACTGTATATTGATCTTTAATTTCTCTCCATTTAGCATAAACAGTAACATCACCAATAGAAATTTCACTTATTTCTTTAATTTCTTGGCCAAATAGTATTGGGCTTTCATACCAACCCATAAATTCATATCCAGATCTTGTTGGAATTGCTAAAGTAGCTTTTTTACCTACCTCATATGTGTATGCAGTTCCACTTGGAAGAGTACCATCATTTAAATTATAGTTAATTTTATATTCACTTTCATAATTTTCTAATGAGTCGTATCTTGCATATAAAGTCATAGTTTCAAGAATTGGAGTATTTGAAGTATATTTACTTGCAGAACTATCTGTTCCATCATACCAACCTTTAAAAATATGTCCTGATTTAGTAGGATTTAATAAAGTAACTGTATCACCAGATTTAATATTATCAATAGTAGCTTTGAATCCTTCTGGAGCAATTCCTCCTTGCAAATCAAATGTTAAAACAATATCTTTTCCTTCCCATAAAGGGTAAATAGTCATATCATAATCCGGCATAGTAGTTAATTGAATTGGATTATTTTTTTCATCTACCCAACCAATAAAATCAAAATATTTACTTGTAGGATTTGGAATATCAATTTTATCTCCATAATTATATGAATATCTAGTTTCTTCTATTTCTCCTTTTTCATCAATAATCTCAATTGTATAACCAATAGGCATCCATTTTGCATAAAGTGTCACGCCTTCTGTATATGTATATTTTTTTGTTAATTTAGGAGAGCTAAAATCTTCTGTTTCATACCAACCCGCAAATAAATAACCTTTTTTTGTAGGTTCAGGTAATGTTACAACGTCTCCCTTTGTTAGTGAATCCATATCTGAAATTGTATCCTCGCTATTTGTTACAAACTTAATACCACTAGTATTACTACCACTACCTGAACCGAATCCACCCATTTCACAAGCAGCAAGAGTAAAAACTAATATAAATAAGCCACACAAACTAAATAATTTACTTAATACTTTCATTTTTTTAACCTCTCTTTAGCCAATAAGCATAATATGTTTTATCCCCATATTCATTATATTTAATTTCTGTTATTGGTTCCCCTTCAAATTCTGGATTATCATACCATCCTAAGAAAGTATGATCTCTCTTATAAGGAGATAGTAATACTATTCCTTCTCCAGTTTTATATTCATACACATAAAATAATTTGTCAAAGCCATATAAAATTGTTTTATTTGAATAATCGCCTGTTTCATACGTAGAAGTCTTATATGAGTAATTATCTAACCCATTAAAGAATGCATGAATTTCAGCTGCAATAATTGCTGATTCTTCTACATAATTTGAAGCTTTTTTCTCATATTTTCCATCTATCAACTGTTCAAAATAAACTTTATTTTCTTGATGACAATTACGAGATAAGTATTCTAATAACCAAACCCATCTATCAAAATTTGATTGATTTCCAAAGAATCCGTCTTGACCAATTAAATAATCCTTAGATAGTATAAAGAAATTTCCTCTTGTATAAGATTTTCTTCTATGTTCCAATTCATTTCTGAATGTAAATAAATCATTCATAAAACCGGTAACAGTTTTTCTGTATAGCCATGGAAATTGTTCTACCTCAGCTAAAGTTAAGCCATCACAATGAACATCAACACATAATCTGCAACCTAAACATTCAGTGTGTGTATGGGTAGAGTGACCTTGACACTTTTCAGAAACCGTTCCATCACAATTCGCATCAATACAAAGTCCACAGTTAGAACATTTTCTATGAATATGACTATGGCCTTGACACTTTTCTATTGCTTCACCAGTACAATTTTTATCAACACAAAGTTCACAAGCAGAGCATTTAGTATGTACATGTTCTTCATGTCCAGAACACATATCTTCAGTTTTACCATTACAATTTGCATCAATGCATAAATTACATTCTGGACATTTTATATGAATATGATCATGTCCTGAACATTTTGTAGCTGTAAAAACGACACCATAAAAACTATCAGGAATATATGTCCAAAAATCACTATAATAATAACCATCATAATATTCTAAACTAATACTATATGAATCTTTTAAGTTTTCCATACTTAGATATTTTGCTGTAACCGTTACATCAGAAGTAAATACTGTATCTTCAGTAACTTCTTCATCTCCAATGTACCACCCCATAAATAAATGATTATCCAAATATGCTCTTTCAAAAGAAGCACTCTCATTATAATAAGCTGTTACTGTTTTATTACTTGTACCATCTGCAAAATGTCCACCTCCTAAATCATATGTAACGACTAAAGGAATAGGATTCCATTTGGCATATAAAGTTATGTCTTTTGAAATAACAGTCTTATTTGTTACTTCTGTACCTAAAACATATTTTTCGCTTGGATACCAACCCGCGAAGATATAGCCAAATTTACTTGGTACTGGTAGATTAATAGTTGTTTTTTCCTCCAAAACAATATTATCGTATATAAGATCACAATTAGTATCAAACTTAACTGTATAAGAAGTATCATTTGTCTCTTCATTGCAACCTACTATAAAAAATAATACAAAAATAAATAAAATTAATAATAGACTTTTCTTATGCATATTTATCACCCATAATTATTATACAATAGTTTTTTAGTTTTGTAAATAGAAAATCCCATCTTAGGTACCCCCACCCACAAGTTAAACAAGTTTAAGGCTGCTTCGTTCAAGACCTGACCTGATTCGCCGCCTAACCTTGGGTGAAGGTACCTAAAATGGGATTATCAATTTATTATACCACTTACTTATTCTTTTGTCTTAAAATTTGAAAAAAGTTTTTAAGAATTGCACTTGATTCATTTTCTAAAACGTTTGATGTAATTTCAACTTGATGATTAAACTCATTATTATCTAATAAATTAATAATGCTGCCACATGCACCATGTTTTGGTTCATATGCACCAAAGACTAATCTTTTAATTCTGGATTGAAGAATAGCTCCAGCACACATTGCGCATGGTTCTAATGTAACATACATTGTGCATTCATCAAGAATCCAAGCATTTAGCTTCTTATTAGCTTTTTGAATAGCAATTATTTCGGCATGACATAGTACACTTTTTTTTGTTTGTCTGAGGTTATGTCCTCTCGCAATTATTTTATCATTGTGAACAATAACACAACCTACTGGTATTTCATTTTTTTGAAATGCTTTTTTTGCCTCTTTCAAGGCTTCTTTCATAAAATAAATATCTTTATTTATCATCTCTTGGCACTTGATGGCAATGTCTACATCTTGCTTCATATTTTTCTTGCGCACTTACTAATATTATTGGATCATTATAATTGGCTGGTTTACCGTCAATTAAACGTTGAGTACGTGTAGCTGGATCTCCACAAATTTGGCAAATTGCTTGAAGTTTGGTTATATATTCAGCTCTTGAAAGTATATCAGGCATAATGCCAAATGGTTCACCTCTAAAATCTAAGTCAAGTCCTGCCACAATTACCCTAACCCCTTTATTTGCTAAAGATTCGCATACATCTATTAAACCTCTATCAAAAAATTGTGCTTCATCAATACAAACAGCATAAGGTAATTTTGATAAATTATTCATATACTCTTGTATAGCTTTAGAATCAACTACTGGTATTGATTTAACTTTTCTTTGAGAATGTGATACCACTTCTGAATATGAATAACGATCATCAATCACAGGTTTAAACACTAATACATCTTTTTTTGCGAACTTAATTCTTGTTATTCTTCTAATTAATTCTTCCGTTTTTCCCGCAAACATACTTCCACAAATAACTTCAATCCATCCATCTCTTCCACGTAATTCCATAAAATTCTACCTCTTCTTTTATTAAAGTATACGCTTATTATTATTTTAATTCAAGTAAAGAAATTATATTTTTAATTAATCAAAAAACTTTGTTTATGGACTTTTTCCAAAATAATAAAGCCCTTTATAAGGGCTTTATTTTAATGTCTTTTTTTAGAAATAAGAATAAATGATAATGATAAAATCATTATAATAGAAGAAATATAAGTAGCATTTAAACATGAAATTGTGCCAGGTTTTTTGTCAACTAACTTATCACATTCCATTTTAAATTCATCTAATAATTCATCAATTTTTGTAGAAGTCTTAGCTTTTTCTAAATCTTTTTCTAATTCTTCTAATAAAGTTGTTAATTGATTATTTCCTTTTTCTATACCTTTTTCTTCAGCATAATTAACAGCTTTTCTATATGCTTCTTCTCTTAATTTTTCAAATGGATCAGCTTCAAATTCATCCATTTTTAAGTAAGCTTCTTCCTTTAAAGAATTAACATTTTCAACAGTTGTCGAAGCATTTATTTTAGTTGTGTATTCTTCAATTATTGTTTCAATTTTTTCTTTTTGTGAATCACTATATTCATCTAAATTTTTATAATTTTTAATACTTGCAATGGCATCTTTTTTTGCATTTTCTAATTCAGCATTGGCACTTGAAATGGTCTCTACAGCTTCTACATCTTTCTTTAAATTAGTTACTAATTCATTTATAGCTTCTACTGTAACTGCAGTATTAATTTTTGCTTTTGCACTCGCAATTAATACTCTAATTTTAGATGAATTTGTACTAGAATAATTTGTAAAATCAATACCGGCATAATAAGCTTCAATATCTTTTAATGCATTAGATTTAGCTTCATCAAGTATAGTAGGAATCGCTTTTAATAAGCCAGAAGCTGTTGCTGTTAATTCTAATACTTCAACAGTTGTTTCTGCTTTATTAATTAATATTTCATATTCGCTGATGATTGCATTGATTTTTCCTTGATTTTCTTTACTATATAAATCAATATCTTTATTAATTAATTTTAATTCTTCAATTGCATCTTTTCTAAAATCAATTATTATTTCAGCTTCTTCTTCTTTAATTGTCTTAACTGCATCTAATTTGATTTTGTATTCATTTACTAATTCATTTATAGAACTAGTTGTATCTTTTGTTTCTACTAAAGAATTAAAAGATGAAATTAAAGATTCAATTGTTGCTTGGTTAGTATCACTATATAAAGCTCTGTCCAAATAGTTTGCAATCGTATTTTTGGCATTTTGTTTAGCAGTTTCAATTTCTTTATTTCTTTCAATTAACTCATCTAAAATACCTCTGATAATAACTAATTTATCATAATTAGTTACCATTGCTTGGACTGTAGGGCTAGCAGCAGCATACAGTTTTTCTGCTCGTTCAACTTGATCTTTCGAGTCGAGAGTAATATTATTTCCAATCAATTCAATTTGATCAATAATTTCTTGAGCTAAACTTTCATTAGTATCTTCTTCTGACCACTTAACTGTAACAAGTTCTATTTTTGTTCCAACAGGGATATTTGTTCCACATCTTAGGATTGGATCAGTCATTTTAGAATTTAAATAATTTGGAATAAATATCATTTCTCCAGGTTTTAGTGTAATGGAATCTGAATATGAAGCACTAGATACACAGTAATTTACTAGACCATCACTACCGACAATAAAATAACCATATCCATTTCCTTCATTAACAACAAAATCTTCACCGCTTGCAATTATTGAAGATGATGATACGTTGCGAAATATAAATCCGCATGAAGGCCATTTAGATTCTGGAATTTCACTTGAAGTTAAATCATGATAGTTACCTTCAGCTGGATAATACACATAGTCTATTCCATTTAAACTAAACTTTAAAGCAACTCCTGCCCAACCGATGAAATTCGCATTTGCTGTTGGATCTTCTAATTTATTTAATGCATTTGGTGTATTACGATAAATCAATCCAGTTTCTGATTGTTTAATATAACCAATATTAAAATTATGAGTTCCACTAATACTGACACCATTTTTAGACATTGTATATTTCAATTCGACAATAGTAGTTGCAAGATATTCAACTAGTACTTCACCTGTTTCAATATCAAACAAATTAGCATCACTACTATCTACATATTCCCAAGAGATAGAATACCCTTCATATAAAAGTGGTAATAAATATTTATCTAAAACTTCAGTTTTTAATGTTTGTTTAAATACCTCAACATCAGTTGAAAGTGATTTTATTGTTTCTAACTGCTCAAAAGCTGTTTCTAATAAAATATAATTAGATACTTTTGCTTTATCAGATTCTGTTAATGCATCATATCTTGCTTTTAAGGAATTAAAATAACTTTCATCATTAATAGTTACTGGGAATTTTATTGAATTAAAAGCAACAACTAATTGTTCTGTTTCGCTTAATGAACTAGCAAGCACAGGTTTAGATATTTCATTAGCAAGATTCACACTTGATACATAATAATCATAACCATCTTCTACTTCAATTGAAGTTGATTGAATATAATCATATAAATGACTTATATTTGTTGTATCAACAAAAGATCCTTTTTTAACTTGCCATACTATATAGCCACGAACATTATCTAACTTATCCCATGAAATTAAATTACCATTTATATTTAAATTTTCAACTACTGGTTCAGGTAAATTTGTATGTTGTGGTTTAATAGCACTTGGAATATTTTTAGTCCAATTAGATTTCATCGCATTAACATGACTAACCATATTAGCAGATGTACTAAATAATGAAGCATATTTATATAAACATAAACCTTTTGAATATTCTGCTTGATTTTCTAACAACATTTGTTTTTCAAATTCATCTGGTGTATCCCAACCACCATCATTACCTAGTGTCATATATATACCGATACCAAAAGATAAGTTTACTTTTTTATTTTTTACTACCCAATTCCACCATTCAACAAGATTTCCAAAAGGAGAAGATGGATTATCAGTTGCATGATAAGTTTGTGGAGTAATATAATCTATCCATTCTTGATCAATCCAATATTTTGTATCACTATATAGATAATTATCGTAATGTGCAAATCCTGCTGTATTTGAGCCTAATGGATATGTTAACGATCCATTTGCATCATATTGAGGAATTGTAGAACTACTATAACCCTCATTTCGATAAACACCACTAGGTGAAATACCGATTTCAATAGCCTTATTATTTTCACTATTATATTTTGAAATAGCATTATGTAACTGTTCAATAAATAAATCAACTTGTTTTCTTCTAAAATCACCTAAAGATAAACCATCTGTATTATATTTATTACGAGTTGCAGTATCATCTGCTCCACTAATATAAAAATAGTCATCAAAATGAATTGCGTCAACATCATAGTTTTCTACAAGTTCCATACATGTATCAACAATAAAATCTCTATTTTCTGGAATTCCTGGATCAAGAATAATATTATTACCAACAGTAATAAAATTAGATGGATCATTTGCCGGATTGCCTTCAGGGAAAGTTGTTTCATTACTATTCATTGGATAAGTTCCAGTTGTAGTTATACGATAAGGATTCATCCAAGCATGGAATTCTATTCCATTTGCATGGCATTGTTCAATAATATAATGAAGTGGATCAAATGTATCAAAATCAACACCATCCCACCAACGTGCAAGTGGATTTAACTTTGAATTATATAAAGCATTATTATGTGTACGAACATGGAATACCATTGCGTTCATATTCCATTCAACTAATTGTGCAATCAGTTTATCAACTTCTGCTTTATATTGAGTTTCATTTTTATACGATGCTATATCACCTACAAAATGAGATACCCATACAGCACGATATTCTTGAACTTTTTCTTCATAAGTAGATGCTGCATCTACTTTCTTTTTTTGTGCCCCATTTCCTAAAAATAGAACACTAATTAATACAATTAAAAGAATTTTGCTAAACTTATTAAATAATTTCATATATATTACCTTTCTTTAATTTTCAATTAATTATATCATATTTTTATATAAATTACAATATTAATAATGCGATACTTTTGTGATTTTTTTACCCAATTATGCATAATTTCATAAATAATGTATATATTATAACAGAGGTACTTTATGAAAAAAATTAATTTTAGACAAATATTTACATTCTTATTGTTTTTTGGAATATATATGCTTCCATATATTTTTATTCCTGTTGATAAAGAGTTTTATAATTCTTTAAATAAAATTAATATTCCACCAATTGTTTTTATAATTGTTTGGACTATTCTTTACTTACTATTATCTTATGTTTTATGTAAAAACTTTGATGTAATATTTAAAGATAAAAGAAGAGTACTAGTTTATTTAATTATTAACTATTTATCGAACTTTTTATTTATGGTCTTTATGTTTAAATTTCATTTACTATTTTGGGCATTTGTCATGTGTATATTTAGTTTTGTTAGTATCTTATTTTGTTATATGGAAATGGTACTCATCAATAAAAAGCATTCATATTTAATAATCCCTAATGTTATTTGGAGTTTATTTGGAACAATATTAAGTATAGTAATTTATTTATTAAATTAAAAAACCAGCATTGCTGGTTTTTATTTTAAACTAATTTTATTATCTTTTATGTTTAAATTAGAACGATAAAATTCTTCTAATGCTTTTATCATGTATTCAGCATCAAGAGAACCCGCTGTTTCATTTGCTGAATGCATTGCAAGTTGTGCTAAACCAATATCTACTGAATGGATACTTACATGACTTGATGATATAGCACCAAGTGTTCCCCCTCCTCTTTGGTCACTTCTATTAGTATAGTGTTGATATGGAACATTAGCCTTTTCACAAATCACTTGCATAACTGCACTAGATACGCCATCAGTTGTATAACGTTGATTAGAATTATGTTTAATTACAATACCTTTGTTCATTAAAACATTATTAGTTGGATCAGATAATTCCATATAATTTGGATGTTGCGCATGTGCATTATCCGCCGATACTAAGAATGAATTAGCTAGATTAATATTTAATTCTACTTCGTCTTTCACAATTCTTCTTAATACATCATATAAAATTGTAGAATCAGCACCTTGTTTAGTATTTGAACCAACTTCTTCATTATTAAATGCAGCATAGACATTTACTTTATTTTCATTTACGCTATTAATAAAAGCTTGTAAAGAAGTATAAGCACATTCTAAATTATCGATTCTTGGAGATACTAATAATTCTTCATTAACACCTACGAGTTTTGCTTGATCTTTATTATAAACACTTAAATCAAAACTAATGATATCATCTTTATTTATTCCTAAGACTTTTTCTAATAAAACATTGATTGATTCATAATTAGTAAGACTAGCTATTGGTAATAAATCTTTTTGAGGATTTGTTGTTACATCTTTTTTTAAGTGAATTGCAGCAGATGGAATTATTAGTAAATCTTTATCTACATTAACTATTTTAGATACTAATTCTTCATTTTCTTTAACAATAACTCTACCCGCAATACTTAATGGTCTATCAAACCAAGTAGCTAAAATTGGTCCACCATATACTTCAGTATTTAATATTGTATTATTTTTAACACTAATAATACCATTTTGTTTAATTTTAAGACAAGGGCTGTCTAAATGGCTTGCAACAATATTAAACCCTCTATTTTCGAATTTAAGGCCCATTTTAAACGCAATAAGAGAACTTTGATCTTTAACTACGTAATAATTACCACCATTTTTTAAATTCCAATTTTGAGAGAATTCTAATTGTTCAAAACCAGCATTATCTAGTATTCTTTTAATTTCTTCAACTGCTAAGTATTCATTAACACTTTTATTTAAAAAATCGATTAAACCTTTCATAAATACTCCTAAATAACATATTTACCATCTTTAAAGATTACTACTTGACTACCATCATGTTTAGTACCAACAATTGTCATATCACTAGAACCAAACATAAAGTCTACGTGGATATTAGAATCATTACAACCTATTTCATCTAATTCTTCTTTACTATAATTGATACCATCTTTTAAATTAGTGCTAACATATGCTGCACCTAAAGCTAAATGACATGATGCATTTTCATCAAATAAAGTATTATAGAATAAAATATTTGATAATGAAATTGGAGAATAGTATGGAACTATTGCAACCTCTCCTAAAGACTTAGAACCTTCATCAAATTCAATTAATTCTTTTAATGCATCTAAACCTTTTTCAGCATTATATTCAACTGCTTTTCCATCTTTAAATTTAATATAGAAGTTTTCAATTAATTTGCCATGAGATTCTAATGGTTTTGTAGAATACACTACACCATTAATCTTCTTATTATGAGGCATGCAGAAATTTTCTTCTGTTGGAATATTTGGATTAAAATAAACACCTTTAGTATTATATTCTCCACCACCTGCCCAAATATGATTTTCAACTAAACCAACTTCTAAATCAGTACCAATTTCATTCTTAAAATGTAATGATACAAAATTTAAATCATTTAATTTATTATTTCTTTCTGTCATTTCTTGATTTAATTTATTCCATTCTTCTAATGGATCATTATCAATAGTAACATGAGATGCATCTAATATTGCGTAATATAATTTTTCTAATGCTTCTTCTTCACTAAGTTCTGGGAATACTTGTTTAGCCCAAGTCTTATTTGGATATGCAGCTACACACCATTGAACATGATTATTCATTGTATGTTCCATAACAAACCTAATTAAAGGGGCATTGTGCATTTGGGCTTTATTAGAATTAGTCATATCAACACCAGCCATGAATCCTGGTTTTGGTGAAGATATTGATAACTTAGCATAATTATTATCAACAAGGTAATGTTGTTTAGCAAGTTGATATTCTTGAATATATAATTGTTCTTCAGTAGCATGTTCCAAAACAGTTTTACTAATTTCTGTATCACTCCAGTTAATTATTACATCACATGTTCTTCTTTCATATGCAGCTTTCACAATTTCTCTTACTAATTCAACAGCTTCAATACTTGCATTAATTACAAGCCCTTGATTTTCTTGTAAGTTAACTCCACATTCTACTAATAATTTGGCATATTTTCTATTTAATTCTTTATTCATATTTTTTACCTTCCTTATTATATATTATATCACAAACTATTTATTTATATATAAGAAAAAAGAAAAAACCAACATAAGTTGGTTTTTTTACTACTTATTAGCTTTTTGAGCTTGTGCAACACGTTTGTTGAACTTATCGATACGACCAGCTGTTTGAACAAATTTTTGTTCACCAGTGTAGAATGGATGACATTTAGAACATGTATCTACTCTGATTTCTTTTAATACTGAACCTGTTTCAAATTCAGCGCCGCATGATACGCAAACTACTTTACACTTTTGATAATTTGGATGAATTCCTTTTTTCATGCTTATCTCCTTTCCCATAGCCTGGTAGCCATAGTGGGTTTATTTTACTTTATTATTATACCAAAAATTGATTATTTAGTCAAGTCATATATAAAAGAAAAGGGTTAGGATAAAATCCTAAACCCTTTAATTGTTATTAAGCTAAATAACTCCATACGCCATCAGCAACGAACTTAGCTTTTAATGCAGCAGCAGTATTAACAGCAATTGTGTCATGACCTGTTGCGATTAAGTTTTCTAAGTCTGCTCTGAATCCTGTTCTATAACCAGCGTCGAATATAGCAACAATAGCGTTCATATCATCAATTTCTTGAGCCCAATCTAATCCTCTTAATTCATCATTAGTGAATGGATATCCAGAAACATAATCTCCTAATGACAATGTTGCTTGATAAGGAATTCCAAGTACTACAATATCGATAGTCATTGAAACGCCGTCAACCTTATCATTAATGATTGATGCAATATCAAAGAAATCTTTAATGATTTGTGAGCTTGCTAGAACTTTAATTGTATCATCAGATTGAGTACCAACAGCAGTATCAAAACTCTTGATAATAGCTAATTCTGTTTCCCAATTATAGATTGTCCAATCAGTACTATAAGCTTGTGCTTTGTCAATAAAGCCATTTGGATTAGCTGGATCTTTAATTAACTTAGTAGTTTCTAATATTTCACAAACTAAAGTGTTGTAAACATTATCAGTTACTGTTGTTGTACCATCATGTTTAACATCATTACCGAATAAACGAGATTCTTTCATTGTATTTAATAATACGCCTAAATCTTCTGGATTATTCTTAACGATATCAGAACTAATACCTAAACCATTATTGATTTGTTTAACGATTGAAATTAATGTTGGAATTTCATCTGCCCATTCTTCTGTATTTGAAGAACCTGCATCAGGTCCATCAAATACACCAAGAACTTTAGTTTCATAACCTTGAGCATCTAATAATTGATTAATTGTATCAACCATTGGATCTAATACTAAAGATTGACATGCATTAATTGCTAATAATAAGTCTTCTAAAGTATCTAATTGATCATTTGTTAAGTTATTTAATACTAAATTATTGAAGTCAAAGGCTTCAGAATGAGTAATGATTTCAGCTAATTTTTCAGCTTCAGCATCCCATTCTTCTTCACTAGCCATCGGATTATTTACACCATCAGTTGTGCCACATTGTGCTGTTAACCATTCAGCTTTATAATCACTAGCATGAGATTCTTCTAATGCATCAGCGATCATGTCTGGTAATAAGTAACGTAATGGTTCACAGTGGTTGAATGACTTAATTAACTTAGCAACTTCATCAGCTGAAAGTTGAGTTAATTGAGAAGCCATAGCATCGCTACTATCTAATAATCCTAATGTTTGAACATCTTGTAATAATACGATGATATCATCGATTTCAGCAATCCATTGTTCTTCTGTTAATTCAGCAATATGTTTATCAGTCTTAATAATTCCACTACCACTACCATCAGCAGTTCTGTCAATTAATACATTTTCAAATACATTATTTAATGCAGTTAAAGTGAATGACTTAGAAGCACCAATGATTTGTAATAATTGTCTTAGACCATAATCAGCAACATGGAAGTCTTCAGTTGCGATTTCAGCAGCATTTGTTGAATCAACTACACCTAATTCGATATCTTTAATGTTAGCAAAATCAGCATTGTTAGCTCTTAGATTATTTACGATTGCAACTAATCTAGCAAGTAAGATAACTTCTGATTCCCATTCAGCAATTGGTCTCATACCTGTTTCTTGTTCTTTGAACCATTCAGTTAAGAATTGAGGCATAGCAAGATCACCAGTACCAAATTCATCAATATGATCATTAACTAAGTTATAGAATGAAGGACGATAGATTTGAGATCTATTAAGAGCTGTGAATAATTGTTCTAAAGCAGCAACATCAGTAGAACTTGTAGCAATGTCATTTACTTGATCTTTATTGATGTTACCATCAACATCAGCAAATCCTCCTAATGCTTCAATAATACCACGAACTGCAATTACTTCAGCATCCCAATCGATATCTTCAGGAACTACTGTTTCACCACCAATAGCTGGTAATACAGTAACTAGTTTATTAAATATTTCAGGTTTAGTATATCTAGTACCTTCTAAAGCGAAGATATTATCATATAAAGCTAATAATGTATCAACATTAACAACTGATGAATCCTCTGCTAATAATCCAACTTCAGAAGCTAATGCCATAGCATCAAGAGCTTTAACGAATTCGCCTTGAATAGCTTCTGCATATTCATCATATCCTAATGAATCTAAATGATCATAATTTAGATAATCAGTAATTGATGGATACTTATCTGCAACGATTTGTTGTAATACTTCTTCGTAGAATGCAACTAATACATGAGAAGCAGCTAATTCTTTTAATGCATCTGTCATTGGTCTTACAAAGTCAGGATCAGAAAGTGAAGCTTTAATATCACTAGAAATATTTACACCATCCATATTTAATGGAGCGTTAGCTTTTGCTAAGAATGCATACATGTATTGATATTCATCAGCCCAAATGATATGACTTAAGTCAATAGTTTCAGGATCTAAAATCTTAGTTACACGTAACATAATCTTAACAAGGATAGTTTCTTGATCAGCTGTAAATGGACAATTTTCAATTAAGTGGAATAATTCAGCAATACCAACTGTATCTTTATATTTAATATTCATAGATAAGATACCAACTTCATCGGCTTTATCAACGATATCAAATACTTGAGAAACAGCATCTTTAAATTCAGCATAAGTAGCTACTGGAATAGCATCATATTCAGCATAATCGGCACCTAATCTAGCATCTACTAATCCATTAATTAATGGAATGAATGTTTCAGATAATAATACTGAATCTTCAATTAAATCTAATAAATCCATAACATCTTGTTCAAATTGATCATTTGCAAGTACACTTAAATCACTTGTAGATACTTCACCTAAGTAAGTAGTTAAAATATCTAATGCAGCAACTGCGATTTGTTTAATTGTACTTAATTCTGTTCTAGTTGAAGCAACTTCAGCATATGGAACATAGATAACACCCATTAAGTAACTATTAGCTACCATAATATCTAAGTGTTTAGTAATGTTATCACCTAATGCTACATGTTTTAACATAATATTATAAATATTTGTTAAGTGTGAAACATCTGTGAAATCAATACCACTAGTACCAAATACGTTCATAGCTATCATTTCATTGAATACAAATACTAAGTCGTTATATGCATCGTATACTTGTTCATCTGTGTATACTGCTAAGTCATATAAAATTTCAATACCAGTTGCATCAGCGATAGTATAAATCATATCAACCATATATTCATTGTATACAAATGGAGTAAGAACTTTATGTAATGTAGTTGTTTGGAATGCAGTTAAGATAACACTGATATTTTCAAATAATTCTTTATTAGCAAATAATGGAATATTTACTTTTAAGCCATTTGAAGCTAACCAGATATTTCTTAATGGAGCAACCATAGAAACTAATTCTTCTTTGTCTTGAGCTAAACTAATATCTTCTAAATTAGCATTGCTTACATCAATTCCTAAGAAATCAGCAACAATTCTAATCATATCATCAGTATAGTGAGCAACGAAATGTAAATCACATACTGCAGCAACAATTTCTTCAATTGGTTCCACAGCACTTTCAGGGAATGCATATGCTCTTCTATCAACAAGAACACGGTATACACCTGAATCTAATACATTTCTCATAATACCAATAATAACTGGATAATCAGCACGCATTTCTTCTTCTAAGTATAAGTTAATATCAATATTTGAAGTAATTACTTCTGGAAGTAAACCTTGAGCTCTATTATAAAGTTTTAATAATGATCTCATATATACTTCAGAATTACTTAATTCTTCTAATACGTCTATACCAACATAAGCATTAGCTAAGTTTACATAAGTACGATTATCTTTAACGAATGATACGATATCATTCTTAGCTAATCTTAATACGTCTAATGCCTCTCTTAATCTTAAGATACCAGAATTATGAACTGCAGGAATTACTAAATCAACAACGTTGTAAAGTACTTCTACTTCATTATCCCAATCAATACCAGTCAAGTCAACTTCAACACCTAATTTACCGAATACAACGCCTGCAAATAAATCTAAACGTCCATCGAATAAATTCAATGTGAATACTTGTTCAAGAACTTCATTAATTACACTTGCAGTAGGGATTTCAGCATCTCTATCAAAGTATAATTCAATGATACCTAAGTCAACAGCTTTTCTAGCTAATTGAATAATAGGTTTAATATCTTCAACAAATAATTCTTTATTATAATCACGTTCATCTGTACCGAATTCTAATAATTCAATAACAGCTTCGTAACCAATTTGTGGAACAGCTTTACTATTGTAAAGTTCAGCTAATACATGAGCGATTACTTCAGAGTCAGAAGCTTTTTCTAAGATATCTAAAATTGCATATAGATTTTCTTTAGTTAAGAATTCTTCATCTTTAAATGAACCAGAACTAATGAAGTCTAATAAATCAGCTAAGTAGCAAATGTTGTTTTCTTCTAAGAAGTCACATACATCACCAACTAAACTAATCATTACAGCTTCTTCATTATCCCAATCAGATACTGATTCTAATCCAGCAATATCAAGTTTGCCTAAAACAGCATTGATAGCTCTAATTCTAGTTTCAGAATCTTCAAGAACATGTAAATCATAAACTTTAGCAATTAAGCTTCTAATGAACTCAGGTTGAATTAAGTATAATACACCAGCATTATAATAATCGATTGCACCAAAGTCAACTGCTATATCAGCAATATCAAGTAATGTATGTAAATCTTCAACAGCTTCAGCTTTAGTTAAGTCTGCATCTTGAATAATGAACATTGCACTTGCAGGTACTAATTCATTATTAATAGCTCTTAATATGTCTAATGATGCTTCATAAACAACAGTTGTATTAACAACTAAATGCATTGCTTCAATAACAGTCTTAATATTTTCATCTGTTAATAAAGCTTGACGAGCAAAGTCAGGTGAAGTTAAGTCTTTATAATAATGAACAGGGAATGCATCTTGTGTGAAGATAGCTTTTGCAACAATAGCGTATGCAGCAGCGAATAATTCACCATCAGCAGCTAAATCAATATTATTAACATTAACTTGAACTAATTCGATTGGTAAATCTTTATCGTTAATATAATCAACGAATGAACCTAAGTTATTATTGATAATTAATAGTTTGCAAACTTCTTTAATAATAGCTTCAACTGGAGCTGTATTTGACCAATCAATTTCAGCTTCATGGAATACTATATTAATTACATCGAAGTAAACAGCTTCTTTAGCAATACTAATTAAGCTATGTAAATCAGAGTATAAGTTATCTAAACTATAATTTTCATTACTGTAAATACCAGCAAGAGATTCTGGTAATAAGTCTGCTACATGAGTATCTAAGATATCAATAATCATAGCTTTAATAGTTGTTAATTCTAAAGCTTTATCAACAATATCTAATACCTTAATAGCATTTTCATTAGTTAAGTAATCTAATGGATTATTGATTGCATTAGTAATATCACCAATCATAATTAATCCTTCATTTCTTAATAATTCACAAACCATATGAATAATTTCAACAACTACTTCTAAGTCTGCATCAGTATCAATAATTTCAGAATTAATATTTTCATATTCAATACCGATTAATTCACAAATAACTTTATGAATTGATACAGTACGATCTTTAATTAAATGTAATTCATACATATGACGAGCAATATTTTCAAATGCGTCAGCATAGATAATTTCAGTATCAATTAAGTTAGCTAAATCGATAACTTTAACTAATAACTTATCATTATCTAAGTCTTCTAATAAATCTACCAATGTTGCAAAGTCTTCTTTGAACATTGAAGCAGAATAATTAGTGTAATTGATTGTTAAGAATTCACGAATTGCTTCGCTTTCTAATCCTTCAACAATTGGAATTACATACTTATCATAAGCAGGGATAACAAGTTCAGCAACTAAGTTAGATTCTGTTAATACAGCTAGGATACTTACAAATGAAGTAAGGTTAGGGTTATTAACGATTCTTACATCACTTAAGAATTCACCAGCTTCAATAATTGATAATAATGCTTGGATAGTACGTACATTACTTTCTTCTAACATATCAACTAAGATATGAAGAACTTCAGTTATAATTTGAGTTTCTTCAGCCCAAACGATAGCTTCATAATCTAGGTATGTATCATCTAATTCAAGTCTATCAACTAAATATTTAACTAAATCATTCTTATGCATACTTAATACTTTAACGCTTAAGATATTTGGAAGTTCATCAAGAGCTGATCTGATAACTGGAATTAAATCAGTATTATCAACATCTTTAATAAAGTCTAATACCATAGGAATCATATTATCATTAACCATATTTCTTACAGATACTAAGATTGTAGAAACATCGTCTAATAACATACTAGGTGTAATATCTTCTAATAAGAATGCAAAATCAGTTGTTTGTAATTTGTCAATTAATACTTCGTAAATTACTTCTGCAGTTGCATCAATAATTGTAGAGTCAAGTATATCTTCAACAATATTTAATAAGATATTAGCGTTCGAAATTGATAAGAATAATCTTAAATCGAAACTACCATTAGCTGTTAAATTAGCTAAATAATTTTCACAACCATCAGAAGTTCCATCAGTGTTGATTGCGATTATATCGAATATTTCAGCAACGATATTCTTAATTGTAGTATTAACTTCATAATCCCAATCAATCATATCTGCATCAAAGTATTCTACATAACTACTATCAATATTATCAATTCCATATTCTAATAATTTTTCTAACTTGTTAGAAGCATTGTCTAAATCAATATAATTTAATCCGAATAGGATATCAATAATTTCATCAACTTCTGTTTCTAACATAACATTGATATTTTCGTCTTGGAATAAAGCACCAGCAACTTTTGCGTTTACTAAAATTTCAATAATATCAATGATAGAACTATAATCTTCAACTATTCCTTCGATACCAGCAGTGCCAGGGTTAGCTAAGAATGCTAATTCTTCAGGAAGAGCTTCAATAAGTTTATCAAATGCAATTTCAATTACCAATGGTAAGAATGAGAATTCAGCAGTTTCTCTTAAAATCTTAACAATATATGCAGCACTTGTATCATCAATATATTGAGAAACTTTATTGATTTCTTTCATTCCTGAAATTGTATTAACCTTAACACATTCATTCATAATGTCTGCTATATGACCATAAATATTAGCTATTAATTGACCATCGTTTGCAAAGTCAATTGCAACTTCATAATCAGCTAATAAATCAACCATAGAAACAATTATATCAACGATTGCATCAGCTTTGATTTCTACATAATTACTACTGAAAATAGAAGTAATTACATTTTGAACAGCAGCTTTATTTGTCCAATCAATAACTTCATCATCTCTTAAGATACCTAATAAATTGAAGTCAACAACATCATGTAATGCTTCGATAATATTATTCATATCTTCCACTAATAATTCAACAGAGTAATTACTTAAGTCAGTTAAAGCCATGTAAGTAGGTTCTAATCCTTCAAACATTGGGTTAATTACTTGTTCATATACCTCATCAAAAATAGCAGAGAATAATTGTGTATTTACTACGTTAGATAAGATATATAATACTTGATGTAAGTTAGAATTTGAAACGATTTGTTTATTGTCAATAATATTTTCCATAGCACCTAATTCTGCAATGAATTCTTCTAATGCAAAGTAAGTTTCAACGTCCATATTATTAACTAACATGTACTCAACAATCGAAATGATTTCATAAATCTTAGCATAATCAACATCATAATCAACTTTAGATAATTCATCATATGATACTTCAATACCTGCTAATAATAATGCATTTTGTAATACATAAGCAGTATTAATAGTAACAATATTTAAGTGTAAGATATCATCTAAGATTGCATTAATTTGAGTTGAAATACCTGCTAATGCAAAATCTTCTTCAATAATTAAGTTGTATAATTCAGAATCAATTATTGCTCTTGAAATAGCAACTACTGAACTTAAATCTTCATGTAATTCATCACCAGTAATTCCTGTTTCGAAGATGAATTGGAAGTCTTCTGGAACGATATTTACATAATTATCATTTACAAAGTTTACAGCTGCTTTAACAAGTGTTGTATCAACAATACATTGAACAGCGTCTAATGCAGTATGTAATACTTCTCTTGTTAATACTTCTTCTCTATAAATTACTAATTCTTCTAAATCGCTTAACTTGTAAACAGGGATGATTCCTGTTGCCATGATTTCAGCCATAATAATTCTTACAGCTTCAGCGATTAATTTACCATCACTAACTAAATTAATTGATTCTTGATCTACAGCATATAAATCAACGATATTATCAGATACATATTCAAAGATATCATCTAATTTAACATCTAAGTAATTTAAGCTAAAGATTGTTTCAATTAAGTTAGTAATTGGATCTGTATTATTCCATTCAATATGTTCATCACGTAATACAATTCCTAATACATTGAAGTCTACTACTTGATGTAAAGCTTCAATAATATTATTCATATCTTCTACTAATGAT
>JAFQRV010000009.1 GCA_017409905.1 Bacilli bacterium | reverse complement strand
GCCAGCGTTAATCCTGAGCCAGGATCAAACTCTCAATAAAAAAGTTTTATCCCGCTCTTTTTGTTCTGTTCAGTTTTCAAAGACCTTGTTAAGTATGCATTCGCATACTTGCTTTAATATTATATCAAAATTAAACTAATATGTCAAGAAATATATATAAAATTATTTAAAATGTTTTTTTAATACCTTTTTATTATATTTCATAGGCATTAAAAAAATACCTTCTAAAAAGGTATTTTTTATTTTTTTCCTATAAGTTTAGATTGATCTAAATATTTTACAAGATATTTGTTTTGATTATTTTTAACTTTTTCTATCTTTTGAATTAATAAAGAAATATTTTTAAGAGCATCGTCATCAAATGCTTTTCTTCTGGCAATTCTTAAATTGTTTGGAAAGTTTTTTCCAAAGATATTATTTATCATTTTTTCCTCTATAGTCAAACAAATCACTAACTGCCTTATCATCAATGATATTTAATATACCTTGTCCAAAGATTTTTGCGATTGATAATTGAACAAACTTATCATTATGTCTTACTTCTTCATCTAATAAAATTGTATTTGTCGTAACAAATTCATTTAATGGACTATTAGTAATTCTTTCAACAGCAGGGTCAGAAAGGATTGGATGAGTACAACAACAATATACCCCTTTAGCTCCTTTTTGTTTTAATACATTAACTGCTGCTACTAATGTTCCCGCAGTATCAACCATATCATCAATAATAATTGCATTTTTTCCTTCGACTTCACCAATTAGGTTCATTACTTGAGCAACGTTAGGTCTTGGTCTACGTTTATCAATAATTGCAATTGGAGCATTTAAAGCTTCAGCAAGTCTTCTAGCTCTTGTTGTTCCTCCATGGTCAGGAGATACAACTACTATATCTTCTAAATTTTTATTATCAAAATATTCAGCTAAAATAGGTAAAGCTCTAAAGTTATCAATTGGAATATTAAAGAAACCTTGAATTTGGTCTGCATGTAAATCCATACAAAGTACTCTATCAGCGCCAGCCATTTGTAATAAATCTGCCATTAACTTTGCAGAAATTGGTTGTCTTGCGGCAGCTTTTCTATCTTGTCTAGAATAGCCATAATATGGCATGATTACATTAATTGATTGGGCAGATGCTCTTTTTAAAGCATCCATCATAATAAATAATTCCATATAATTTTCATTAACTGGTTTGTGTGTAGATTGAATAATAAACACTGCGTGTCCACGAACACTTTCATCAATGTTAATTTGAACTTCACCATCTGCAAATCTTTTTACTTCGCAACAAGAAAGTTCAATACCAACATAATCAGCAATTTCTTCTGCAAGTTGTTTATTTGAATTTAATGAAAATAATTTTACTTTTTTTCCATGTATAGTTGCCATTGTTTTTTTCCTCTATTTCTTTATTTCATAAATTCTATAATTTGTTTAGCTATATTGTTGTAATCAAGTTTGTAAACTTCTAATAATTCTCGATATTTACCCGTTTGACCAAATTCATCTTGGATGCCAATAGGTTTCATAATAACAGGATAAACTGTAGATAAATATTCAGCCACACTCGAATATGCCCCACCAATAATACTATGATTTTCTACTACCACTGCTCTATTAGTCTTTTTTACTGATTTTAAAATTGCTTCTTTGTCAAGAGGTTTTAAGGTATTTAAACTTATAACCTCAGCATTTATATTAGCCTCTTTCAACAAAGTTATAGCTTTTAAAACTTCAGAAGCCATAATACCACTTGTAAAAATTGTTACATCTTTTCCTTCTTTTAATATATCCGCTTTACCTAAAGTATATATATATTCATTATTATATACATCTGGATATAATTTTCTAGGAACTCTTACATATACTATTCCATCATAATTTAACATTTGAGGAATAGCCATCTCTAATTGTTTGGCATCAACTACATCATATACCATGATTCTTGGTATTGCACGCACAACTGAAATATCTTCAAAAGCCATATGAGTTCCACCATTTGTTTCAGCAGTAACACCTGGATCAGTTCCAACAATAATTGCTTTTTGATATGAATATGCAAGTGAAACAGCTATTTGGTCACATGTTCTTCTAGTTGCGAAAGGTGCAAAAGTAAAGATAAATGGTATCATACCACAACTAGATAAACCAGCAGCAATACTTACCATGTTACTTTCTGCAATACCTACATTATAACATCTATTTGGAAACTCTTTATATAAAGGACTAGTACCATTAGGTTTAGATAAGTCAGCATCTAAGACCACTATTCTTTCATCCTCTTTCATTAATTTACTTAATTGTTGGTAAAATACTTGTCTAAATTCCATATATATCACCTATTCCAATTCTTTCAATGCTTTTTCTAAATCTTCTTTTGTAATTGGAATACTATGATTTTTAACTCCCATCTCTTCAATAAAAGATACACCCTTACCTTTTAGAGTATTAAGAATTATCATATGTGGTTTCCCTTTTACTTGTTTAGCCTTTTCAATCGTTTCACAAATTAATTCAATATTATGTCCATCAATTGAATATGTATCAAATCCAAAAGAATTAAATTTTTCAAAAAACATTCCATTATCAACTACTTCTTCAATAGTCCCGTCTATTTGACAATGATTTAAATCTAAGAATACAATTAAGTTGTCTAATTGTTTGTGTGCAGCAAACATTGCTGCTTCCCATACTTGACCTTCTTGTGATTCTCCATCACCTATAATTGCATATATATATGCGCCATTATTTTTGATTTTTGATGCAATAGCACAACCCACTGCACATGATATTCCTTGTCCCAAAGAACCTGTTGTCATGTCAACCCCTGGCACTTTATTCATATCACAGTGGCTTGGTAAATTAGTACCAATTTTATTTAAAGTTTTTAGTTCGCTTTTTTCAAAATAACCTTTGTGAGCTAAAGTTGCATAAACTGCAGGACCTGAATGACCCTTAGAAACAACCAAACGATCTCTATTTTCTTTGTTTGGATTTTTAGGGTCAACATTCATTTCCTTATAATATAAGGCCGTTAAAACATCAACAATAGATAAGCTCCCGCCAATGTGACCCGAACCAAATGAAGCAATGCACTCAACTGTTAAACGTCGAATTTCTTTAGCAATTTGGACTAATTCACTCATTTTGCACCTCATTTATTTAATTATTATATTATTATTATATAACAAATAATTTTTTTTAGTTGAGAATAAAATAAGAAAACGTTTTTAATAAAAAAAGACCCGTCTAAAATAGACGGGGTTTACTACTATTCAACTTGATCCATAGCAGCAAAAATAGCTTCTTCAATCATTTTTCTTGTTTCGCTGTTTGTTGGATGTACGATATCTAAATATACTGTTTCACTGATTTTTCTACTAGGCATAGCTATGAACATTCCCTTTTGACCTTCGATAACATTGATTCCATGTACTACAAAACAATCATCAAATGTCACCGCAGCTACCGCTTTAATCTTGCTATCATCTTCTCGTAACTTTATTTTCACATCTGTTACTTTCATGAGTGATTATTTTTCCTTTCTTTCCTATAGAATTAGTATAACACACTATGAAAATTAATGCAAGCGTTTTCCTATTTTATTTTATATTTCTTGGTTCCTTCAAATTTATTTTGCAAGAATTTAACTAATTCTTCTTTATTGGGACAATCAGTTAATTTAATTATCATTATGCTATATGTATCAATATGTAAGAAAATATAATCTTTTGTTTCTACTACTTTATAAACTATGTCATAATCAATTAGTGGAGCATTTTGTTCATCTACTAATTCATATTTCATTTTTGAAGCAAACTTAACTGATATATTTAAGTCTTTAAATTCTCTTTTTTTAAACATTCTTCTAGTTAATAATTTTTGTAGTGGACCATAAACAAATATCGCATGAATAATCATTAAAACGCCAATTGCAATTACCCAATACATTTCTTTAATAAATAATATATATATAATAAGGATAAGCCCAAATATTGCTGTAAACATTCTTCTAGTAAAGTTACTTGGGTTATTAAGCAGATATACATTAAAATTAAATGCATCTTCTTTTGTTATTGTTTGAACAAATTCAATTCCTTCCTCAGCATCAAATTCTTCTCTTATTCTCTTTTCTTCGGCTATCTTTTCTTTTTCTTCTTCAGAAAGTTCTTTTTCTTCCACTACTTCTTCATTTTTTTCTTGATTATTTTCTTCTTCTAATAATTCTTCTTTAAACTTTTGATTTTCCATATTATTCTCCTTTCAAAACATCTACCCTTTTTATTTCATAATCGGGATACATGTCTTTAACTCTTTTAAATATTTTTCTACATCCACTATATAATACTATTGTAGATCCACTTCCAGTCAATCTTACTTTATTAGGATAGTCTTCATTTAATTTTTTTATTATGGTATCTATTGTTGGATTAATGCTTCTTACAATTTTTTCTAAATCATTTTTTAAACCTTTAAAATGCTTTAAAGCTTCTACATATTCTTTATTATATATATGTTCACTATATTCTTTTACATTTTGATAAATTTCTTTCGTTGATATGTTTATTTTGGGATTGATTATAATTATTGAATTTGGAAGTTTTAATTCAACAAACTCAATAACATCTCCCACTCCTTTTACGATAGCAGGTTTATTAAAAAGACAGTAACATATATCTGTTCCATAAGGTTTAACGTATTCAATTAATTGTTGATAAGTGAAATTCAAATTATATTCACTATTTATATAATTTATAATTGATGCTATATCGGAACTTGTTCCTCCCATACCAGAACCAACTGGTATGTTCTTTTTAATATGTATTTTAAATTTTGGTAAATTTTTGTAATTATCAGTAAGTTCATTTATAAATTTAAAAATAAGGTCGTTTTTTTCCTCAATTTCAAAGTTTTCATAAGTAACCTTATTAGTTTTGCTCTCTTCAATAAAAATCTCATCATGTAAAGAAATTTTAATGTTTAACATTTCTAGCTCATGATAGCCATTTTCTAATTTACCTAATACATTTAATCCTAAATTAATTTTTGCGTACGCTTTTATCATATATACCTCAATATATTATTCTCATTTTGCCATTTGTTTGAATACCACCTATTGCTTCTTTTCCACCTTCAATATATTTAATGATTTCCGAAAAATCAACTGTTTTGTTAATTGAAGTAGAAGCAACTTTAATTGCGGTAACAGCCGGATCATAAGTATGAGTATTTATTCTTCCAGGACTTGAAGCAAAATTAGCTCCTTGTGCAATTAAATATTCAAAATGTGAACAACAAGCTCCAGCTATTATAACTACATCTAAGTAATGTTTCCTAATAATTCTTATTGTTTCACCAAATACCTTACTATTTTCATAATTATCAATTAAACTTTTGTCTTTTTCGTTAAAAGAATCATGACCCGTTATAACAACAATATCTGGAGTTAGTTGTTCTAATAAAGATTCAATTTTATCTGGCATATCTTTTTCTTCTATATATATGCCTTCAGCTTTAAGTCCTATATTTTTATATAATTCTAAACAACTTTCTAAATATTCTTCATCACCGTCAATATGAAGTATTCTGCCTAATAAATATTTTTTGCTTCTGATTTTATTTTTTTCAATTTTTCTAAGAAACTCTTCATTTTTATTTTTAGATAGTTGAATTAAATCAGGAGAAGCAATTTCAATATCACTTATAGTAACATTTATTTTAGATCTATAATACATACCCGTTAACTCAACATTATTATTAACCACTTTTTTAACTTTATAAATAATTTTATTAGGGTCACTTTTTAAAAACACTAATTGATTAATTTCAATCATTATATCACCATATATATTATATGATGAAAAGTGTTTCTTATTTACTTAGTTCATTACTAATATCTACAATTTGTTTTATTGTTAAAACTTCACTTCTAGTTAATAAATCAATATTCAGTTTATTCAAAACTTCAACTATTCTTTCTTTATTATATATATCTTTTAAATTGTTAACTATAGTTTTTCTTCTTTGTTTAAAAAGATTTCTATTTATTTTTAAAAATTCATCTTCATTATAGATTTCAAAATCTAATCTTTCTTTTCTTTCTAACATTATGACTGTCGAATCAACCATTGGTGCGGGATAAAAACAATTTCTTGAAACATCAATTACTTTTTTCACATTCATATATGTTTGAATTAAAACACTTAAACTATTATAATCTTTAGTATTAGGTTTTCCTAAAAATCTATCAGCTACTTCTTTTTGAATCATGATTACGATCTTTTTAATACTTTTTATTTCTTCTAATACTTTTATCATTATTGGTGTAGTAATATAATATGGAAGATTAGCAATCATATATATATTATCGCTATCAAACTCTTCGCTAATATCTTTTTCAACATTTGCTTTTAAAAAGTCCCCTTCTTTAATAATTAACTTATTAGTTATAGTATCTTTCAATACTTCAATCATTTTAGGATCAATTTCATAAGCCATGACTTTTTCATAATAAGTTACCAAAAATCTAGTTAACGAACCGAGTCCTGGACCAATTTCTATTACATATTGATTGTCTTCTCCTAAACTTGACGCAATTGTTTTTAGTATATGATCATCTATTAAAAAATTTTGTCCATACTTTTTTAATGCACCTGCATTATATTTTTCTAATAATTGTTTTACTTCTTTTAAATTCATATATATTACCTAATACAATTAAAGACCAAACAAATTGTTTGGTCTATTTTTTTTATTCTTCTTCGTCTTCTTCAACACTTTCGACTAAGATTTCAAATTCATTACTTAAATCATCTTCGTCATCTTTATTGTTTTCTTCTTCATCATCATCGTCAACAGAAGTTGTAGAAGAATCAGATTCATCAAATCCATAAGTGTTTTCATCTGTTAATTCATTTAATTTAACTTCTTCATCATCTGCATAGAAGTCTTCGAAATCGCCACCGTCTTTATCTAAAACGCTAGTTGGTTGACGATATTTTAAATCCCAACAATCATCTCCACAATAAATGAAATTTCCTGATAGCATAAAGTCCATAACGAATTGAGGAGCTTTTTCTTTAGCTTCAGATACTTTATATCCTTTTAAAGACATAACTTCCTTTATAATTGTATCAATTGGTTGAGGCTTTTTCTTTTTTTCTAATAACTCTATAGCTATTTCAATAAGTGATTTTTCTGCTTTTGTACTCATATTTTTATAAACCTCTTTAAAATATATTCATCTTTATTATTATAACACTATTTAAGTTTTTTTGCAACATATTAAATTTTAATTTATTCGACATATATCTACATTACTAAATTTATCAGCAATAATAAACAAATTCCCGGTACTCTTAAAAGACCAACAATTATAATACTCCATATATTAATAGGTATATTTATATTAATAAACTGTCCAATCATGTTTATTCCAAATAAAAAGACAATACTAAAAATCAAAGATTTTAAAAAACCTAGTATTATTTTTTTACTCATTATATCACCAATATAATATATGTATATATTTTTTATTTATGTTTCATTTCTTTTAATATTTCATAATTGGTCATATCAGATGTTATTGGTGTTATTGTTATATAACCATTATGATAACATTCTAAATCTGTGTATATATCATCTTTTCCTTCTTTTTGAAATAATGGTAAAGCTTTTGGGATATATATATTTTTATCAATTGGTTCAAACCAATATTTATATTTATTACTTCCGGGGTATGTATATTTAATGCCCTTTGGATTAACGGGGAAGTTTACATTGAAACAGTTATATTTATTATATATATCTTTTGATAAGTATTCTTTCATAAATAAATCAAATCCATCAATAAATCCTTGATGATTTCCTCTTTCACTAGATGTCGCGACACCTCTTTTTCCATAAAACATTGCCTCAGTTACTGCAGCAACTGTCCCTGAATAAGTAATATCTTCACCTAAATTTAACCCATTATTGAAACCACTAAATACAATATCAAAATCATAATTAAAGTGATGTATTGCAAACTTTACACAATCTGCTGGTGTTGAATCAATAGAATAAGTTTTTACTCCTTTTATAATATCTTCATGTTCAATTAAAGTTATTGGATTAGCAATGTTGATTTTATGAGATACTGCTGATTGTTCAGTGGTTGGTGCAATTACCATTATTTCATCATAATATTTAGTTAAATACTCTACCAGCATTTTTAGATTAGGACATTTTATTCCATCATCGTTAGTAACTAATATTTTCATTATTCTAATCCTTCAATTTCTTCACGATACTTTTTAAGCAATTCATCAGCGTCTTTTAATAAAGCTTTAATTTCTTTCTTATTATATACAGTGGCTCCACATGCTTGTAGATGTCCACCACCACGATATTTTTTACCAATTTCATTTATAGCAATTGTTCTACTTCTAAGTCTTACTCTAATATTATCAGGATAATCAACAAATGTAATCCAGAATGGATGATTACGAATATTAGACATACAAGATACTAATGCAGCTGCATCTTCTCTTGATACTTTAAATTTATTAATTATACGTTTTGTAAAATGCATATATACTACACCATTCGGTGTTGTTTTCATATGTTTATATAAATAGGCTTCTAGTTTAAAATTATTATAATCTTTTAGGTTAAGTTTAGTATATATATATGAAATATCAATGTCTGCATCTGTTAAGAAACCGGCTGCTTCAAATGTATTGTGATCTACACCTCTAAATTGAAATCTTCCAGTATCTGTAACAAGACCTGTATATAATGCTGTTGCGGCTCTTTTTGATAACGGCAATCCCCACCTTTTAATCATTAACGCAATTATTTGACAACATGCAGGATATGTTTTTTCTACATATTGAATATCACCAAATTCATCATAGTCATCATGGTGATCAATTTTAATTAAATATTTTCCTGTATTATATCTTTCATCACAAATTCTACTCATAACAGATGTATCAACAACAATTACTAAAGCATCATTATATATATCATCTGTTATGTTTTCTGATATTCCATTAAAGTTTAAGTATGTTGGTACTTCATCGCCCACAGCATATACTTTTTTATTTGGAAAATTATCTTCTATAAAATACTTTAAACCAAATTGTGAACCTATACAATCTCCATCAGGTCTTTTATGTCTATGAATAATTATTGTATCATATTCTTTAATTTTTTCTAATATTTGATTTATCATATTACACCTCTTTAACCTTTTTAATTAAGTCTTCAATTACATTATCAATTATATCCCATGATTCAACGGTTGCACCACTTGCTTGAATGTGGCCGCCACCACCATATTTAACTGCGATTTCATTTATATTAACCTTAGAACTTCTTAGTTCTATTATTACTCTACCATCTTCTAGTTCTGTAAATGTCGCCCAAATTTTAATTTCTTTAATTCCACTCATATTATTAACAATAGCACGTGCTAAAGAATATGAATTCATTCCTGTTTCCAACACATCTTGATATGTGTTTTTAACATAAGCAACACCACAATCTAATATTTCAAACTTAAGAGTCATTCTTGCTTTTAATAAAACATTACTTAAGTTTTCTGTATAAAGATTAGTATATATATATTCTGTATCAACGTTATGTTTCATTAAAAAAGCTGCGCTTTCAAATGTTTTACTACTAACTGAAGAAAATCTAAATCTTCCACTATCAGTAACCATACCAGTATATAAAGCAGTTGCTGCTGCACTATTTAATTTCATTTTAGTCTTTTTTATGAAATGTGCAATAAGTCCTGCACAACTTTCATATTTAGTATTTACAAGTCTAATATCTCCATAAGTACCCTGAGGTATATGATGATCTATCTTAATTATCTTGTCAGCATATATATATCTTTTATCACTAATTAGATATTCAGCACCACTATCTAATATTATAACCAAAGAACCTTTATATATATCATCTTCTATTTCATCCATATTTCCAATAAATTTAGTATATTCTGTAGTGTCTCCTACTACGAATACCTTTTTATTTGGAAAAGTCTCTAATAGCGCTAATTTAAGCCCTATTTGTGATCCTAGAGCATCACCATCAGGTTTTTCATGTCTATGGATTATGATAGTATCGTACTTCTTTATTAAGTTATATATTTTATTATACATATTATTACTCCTATATCTTAGTAGAATAGTATAACATATTTTTTTAAGTTTGACAAGAAAATTATTTTTACAATAAAAAAAGAGATACTAAAAAGTATCTCTTAAGTTTATATTATTCAGCAACTGTATAGAATGAGATATCATCTATAAATGCACGTTTGCTTGCAGCAAATGTAAAACTTACAACTGGTGTTTCAAATACAACTTCAAATTCTTCAGATGCAAATGCTTTAGCAGTGTCAGAAACTGTAACTGTTTGAGTAATAGTTTGACCATCAGCTGTTGTTCCAACAAATGTTAATGTAACATTTGAATTCCATGTAGCAGCTTTGAATGTAATTTTTGAAATAGCTTGAGCAAAACCAGTAGCTTCAAAACCAGCATTTGAACTGCTAGAATTATTGAATTTTAATGAAACACTACCAGGAGTATTATCAGTATACATTGTATTAACACTATTTGTTGTAAATGTAATACCATTTTCTTCAACTGATGCTTTTGCAGTACTGTTACTTGTATATGATTCAAAACCAACTTTAGTTAATAATTCATATTCAACTGTTACATCTGGAACATAATTAGGATCTTTTGTTCCACATTCACAAACGCCTTCTACATATTCATGTTCATGAACTTTAGTAATTTCAGCAGTTGCACCAGCAGCAATTTGTTTTGCACCATTGTATGAACCAACAGTACCTGTAATAGTAACTTCATCATATAATGCAACAAGTGTAGCTAATCTAAAGATATATAAAGTATTTCCTTGTTCATCAACAAGTGTAACACTCATATTACTATATTGTGTACTCCATTCATTATCAACAGATTTAACTTTACCTTTAACAACAACCGCTGTTCCATCAGCTGCTGCGATAGCTTCTGGAATAGTATATTCTACTTTTACAGCTTCGTGACCAGCACATTTTTCTTCTTCAGCACCTGTACAATCTTCAGCTGTACATTTGCCACATTCTGGACATGCAACATGTTCATGAGTTGGAACTTCAGGTTCTTCATCTGTTAAAATTTCAGCAGTACATCCTTGAGCTAATTGATTAACACCATTATAAGCAGTAACTTTACCAGTAACTTTAACTTTATCGCCAACAACAACTTTAGTTCCACATCTGAATGCTAAAATAGT
>JAFQRV010000008.1 GCA_017409905.1 Bacilli bacterium | reverse complement strand
AGAAAAGAGGTTTCTAAACAACAGTCTTAATTACATAAATTAAGGCGAAACAAAGGGCGGTGGGCTTCGGCTCACCGCTCGTTTGAACTTTGCTATTTTCTTTGAAATTTTATATAATATATGACGGAAACTGTCATATTTACTATGATATAATAAGGACGGACAATAGAAGGACTAGGTAATTATGAGAAAAGCATACAGAATTATTTCCATTGAAATGGCGGATATTTATCAACAAGAGTAAGAAAACGGGGCTAGTGTTGGGTATAAAATGCCCGAAAGCAAAAGCGATGCTTATTTTAAGTTGTTCAAAATTTATTTGGACAACTCTCTTGATTTGGTCGAACTTGAAAAGGCGTATGCGCGCATTTGCCGTAAAAAGTTTTCCTTTCAAGACAAAAAGGAAAACGAGTATACCCTTGCCGTAATCAACTTAAAATTCAATTACACGTACAAGCCAGAAAACGGCAAGCCTGTAAAAATCAAAGACTTGCGCGCGCATGAACCTGTTCGTTTAAAACGGACAAGTTAAAAAAAGACACTATTAAGAGTTAACTCCCTAAATTCAAATGGAGTTAGCTCTTTTATTTTCTCTTGTAATCTTTCATTGTTGTAATATTCTATAAATTTATCTATTGTTTCATCTATATCTTTGACTTTTAAATTTTTAATTAAATATAAACATTCAGATTTAAGTGTACTAAAAAAGGATTCTATAGGCACATTGTCCACACTTGATCCTTTAGCAGATATTGATTGAATAATATTATTATCTGCTAATAATTTTTGATAAACTATATTTGTAAAATGGAATCCTTGATCAGAATGTAATATCAAATTTCTTCTTTATTCAAAAGGAACTATATTAACTGCTTGTTGTATGGTATTAAGAAAAAATGATAAAGCTAAAGTTTTAGAAATTTTATATGATATTATAGATTTTTCATACATATCCTTAATTGCACATAGATATTTTACTCCATCTGTTGCGAAAATATAAGAAATGTCGATAGATCATTTACAATTTGAACAAAATGTGGTAAAATTACGTTGTAGAAGATTTGGTATCTGATGGTGTGGTAACTTTGAATACCTATGAGTCTTCTTACGTGTTATGGATTGAATATCATTCAATCTCATGTATCGATATACAGCGAAGTTGGTAACTATTAAGCTGTATATCTTTTTTATTTGCATTCTAATTTGGCGAATTCCCCAAGTTTTATTCTTTTCATGCATTTTTACTACTAATTCATTAGTAGATTTTTTAAAAGCCTTATTTTCAGGTCTACCTAACTTTATCCAATCAAAATAACCACTCTTTGAACATTCTAATACTTTGCAAAGAGTATTAACCGAATATTTATCTCTTAATATATCAATTACTTGGTATTTTTGTTTGGCTTTTGGCTTGTTAGGTAGACCAGGGATTTTTTTATATCTTCTAGCATCCTTACTCTTTTTAATAATTCTTCCTTAGATAATTCTTCTAGAGGCTTTTCGAAATATTTTCTGGGACGACCTTTATTTGGTGTATTAAATTTTGTAGCTTTTCCTCTTGTTTCAAATATTTTACCAAATTCTTTATATTGTTTAACCCAACGAGATAATACTTTATTATTTGCCAGATTAAATTCTCTGACAATTTGAGTAGTTCCCATCTAATGATTTAAGTATAGAAGAACTATTTTTTCTTTTTCTTCATTTGTATATTTTGTATGAATTTTATTATTTGATTTTCTAATATACATAGTTAATTTTCTCCTTGCATTTATTGTATAAAAAAACACATTAGATTTCAAGTAATCAATATTAGATTACTTATCTAATGTGTCTTTTTTTATTTAGTCCGTTTTAATCAAACTAGTTCAATTTCTATATATTTTTCTTGACAAAATGAAAATATTAGTGTATCATTGTATTAGTCAAGTAATACAGTGAGGTATCATATGTACGAATTTAATAATGAAGTACCAATATATTTACAAATAGTTGATCTAATTAAAAAAGAAATTATTAGTGGCAAATTAAAACCAGGACAGAAAATTTTGTCTGTAAGAGAATATGCATTTGTATTTAAGGCCAACCCTAATACAATATCAAAAGCATTACAAATATTAGAAGAAAATAAATTAATATATACTGAACGTACTAATGGCAAATATGTTACAGATAATCTTGATGTAATTAATAAATATAAAGAAGAAATATTTAATAATAAGTTAAATGATTTCTTAAAAGATATGGAAATGTTAGGCTATCAAAAAGAAATTATTATAAAGAAAATAATGGAGGAAAAACAATGAGTTTGCTAGAATTAAAAAATGTTTATAAGGCATTTGATGATATTACTATTTTAGAAGATATCAATATTACTATTGAAAAAAATAAAATAATTGGTTTACTTGGCAAAAATGGTATGGGTAAGACAACAATAATTAAGTTAATAAATGATTTACTTACACCAACTAAGGGAACAATATTAGTTAATGGAAAAGAAGTTGGAATAGAAAGTAAAAAAAGTATTTCATATTTACCTGAAAGAACTTATTTAGATAAGACAATGAATATATCTAAAGTATTAGAATATTTTCAAGACTTTTATGAAGATTTTAATATTGAAAAGGCTCATAAGTTATTAAAAGATTTAAATTTAGATGAATCAACTTATTTAAATAAGATGTCTAAAGGGATGTTAGAAAAACTACAATTAATTTTAGTAATGTCAAGAGATGTAGATCTATACATTCTTGATGAACCACTAGGAGGAGTAGATCCTGCCACTAGAGATTATATATTAGATACAATACTTTCTAATTTTAAAGAAGGATCTAGTGTCTTAATTTCGACACATTTAATTAGCGATGTAGAAAGAATTTTAGATGAAGTAATCTTTATTGAAAATGGTAAAGTAGTACTACAAAGTGATGCAGATGTTTTAAGACAAAAAGAAAATAAAAGTATAGATGAAATATTCAGAGGTATGTTTAGATGCTAAAGAAATTATTAAAATATGATTTAAGATGGCTATTAAAAATAATTGTAATTTTTCATGGCTTAGGATTATTTTTTGCTTGTATTGGAAGATTAATTGATTTACTTCCAGATTCATTATTTTTTACGATTATCTCAGGAATCTTTAAAGGCACAGCAATCTCAATGGTTGTATCAAGTATTATCAATACAATAATTAGATCATGGGTAAGATTTACTAATAACTTGTATAAAGATGAATCATACTTGACACATACTTTACCTATCAAAAAAGAACAACATTTATTATCAAAAGTTTTAAGCAGCATAATAGTTATAGGTATATCTGTAGTGATTTGTGTAATATCACTAGTAATAATGTATTTAAATAAAGACACAATCGAATTCATTAAACAAAGTTTAAATATTTTGTCTCAAAACTTAAATGGTTCAATTGTACTATTAATTATTTTAGTATTAATTGTATTATTCTTAGAAGTAGTCTTTATTGTATTATGTGGAATATTTGGAATTGTTTATGGACATAGTTACAATCAAAAGAAACTTTTTAAATCTTTTGTTTTTGGATTTATTATCTATTTAATTTCTACCTTAATTACTTTAACAATATTAATGTTATCTACAATTTTCATTAAAGACTTACATACAATTATTTTTTCAACTAATCCTGTTGTAACATTTGGTTTATTAGTAGGTTTATTAATATTTGCTGTAATTATCTATACAGTATATTGTGTAATAATCTATATATTAACTTTAAATAGATTAAAAAAGGGAGTTAATATTGATTAAAGAAAAGAAGCTTGATTAAATAATCAAGCTTTTTGTTTAAATTAGTAAAAAAGTGTGATATAATGTAGTCAGAGATAAAGTTCTAGTACCAAGAGACCATGTTCTAGCAACAATTTTTAAAAGCTATGCTATAATGCTAGTGAGGAGGACATATGGACAAGTTTAAGTTTGGTGAATACATATATAATAAAAGGAAAAGTCTAGGCCTAACTCAAGAAGAACTCGGAAGAAAAGTTGGAGTTACAAATAAAGCTGTCAGTAAGTGGGAAGTTGGAGAGACATGTCCGGATATATCAATGTTAGCACCATTATCTAAAGCTTTAGGAGTTACAATTGATGAGTTGTTAACTTATACAGACAAAGAAAAAGTTGAAACAACTAAAAAGAAAAGTAACTTATTATTGATTTTAATAATTATTGCTTTATCAATTATTGAAATTACTACTTTGGTATTTTTAATAATATCATTAACTAATAGTGAATTTAAAGAAATAGAAATCACTAATGAAAACATTAAAGAAGTTATTGAAATCAACCCATCTAGCAGAATAGAAGTAGATGGAGAAACTTTAGTAATTGGCACTACTTATAGTTTAAATGATAGTTATGTAATTGAAGAAGAAATTAAATTTACTGTTGTTTATAAATATCAATACTACTATTATTTAAAAGATGATACTATCGGGGTAGTTACTTATTATAATAGATTTTATGATGTAATTCTAAATAAAGAAAATACTTCTGTATCTTTAGATATTTTGTTGGAACCAAAATTTGATATAACTAATTTTAAAGGATTTAATAAAGTAGAAATTAGTTACATAGTTTTGAATGCTGAAGGCAAAATATTAAGGATGGGAGATATTTCTTAGAAAGGATATGAGTATGCGTAGAATAAAAAAATATACTATAGTATTAATTTTGTTTTTATCTATGATTTTATATACTGGTTGTGCTCCAGGTGGTTCAGGCAATGTTGGTAGTGATAGTGGCCAAAATCCAAATAAATCAACCATTGAATATGATGCTAAAGACTTTATTCAAGTATGTCGATTTACATATAATGAAGATATGTATGCGGTAGGCAGATTAAATAGTTTTGCATTATTTACTGATCTTCAATCAAATGATAAACCCAATTTTGTGTATTATATAGAAGAATATAAAATGGATAATACGGTTAATGTAAGTAATTGGACTATAAATTATAAACAAGACGTATCATCTATTATTTGTGAAGTTCCTCTTGAAGAAGCGTTTGTAAATATGGTATACGAAAATATTAGAACATCATTAAAAGAAGTATCATTAATGCTTGATATAACACTTGATTATTATTATAATTTATTTGACGTAGAAAAAGAATTACTAGTTGACATAGAAAATGAATTTCAATCAGTGTATGTTGTAGATTTATATCTTCCATATCTTCTACAAAATCAAACAAAAAACCAAGCTTATATTATAAATGTCCCAATTAAGTCAATCCTTGCTTATTTAAATAATAAAAATCTTAAATTAATTTTGGACGATGAAGAAATAGAAATTCCTTATGAATCATTTATTTCTAGTCCTTACGTATTTAAGTAAAAGGAGGAAAAAATGAAAAAATTAGGTTTATTTTTATGTTTATTATTAGTAGTTGCTTTATTTGGCTGTGGTGCAGGTGGAGATAATTCAGCCATGGGCAATATGGGTGGCATGTCAGGATTTGAAAATTTTGATGAAGGAAATAATAATGAATATTTAGAATTAGTTGAAAAAGACTTTGTTAATACAAGTGAAAATAATAAAGTAAATGTTAGTTTAGATTCTTCAACTGCTGCATATGGAAACTTACGTAAGTTAATTAAAAATTTATATTCAATTCCAGCTGATGCAGTAAACATTGAACAAATGTTGAACTATTTCCCATATTCTTATAAAAATGAAACAGAAAACCAATTGACTAGTTTCTTAGAATTAAGTGCTTGTCCTTGGAACGCTGAATCACATCTATTAAGTGTTGCGGTTAAAGCAAAAGAATATACTATTGAAAATGATCGTCCAAATAATTTTGTATTCTTAATTGATACAAGTGGATCAATGTATTCAAATGATAAATTACCTTTACTTATTGAATCATTTAAATTCTTAATTGATAATTTAAAAGAAAACGATAGAGTATCAATTGTTACATATGCTTCAAGTGATCAAGTATTATTAGATGGTGGATATGGTCATGAAAAAGCTAAAATATCTGCAATCATGTCTGATTTAGAAGCTTATGGTTCAACAGCTGGTTCAAAAGGTATTCAAACAGCTTACGAACTTGCCAGCAAATATTATATACCTAATGGAAATAACCGTGTATTCTTAGCTACAGATGGAGACTTTAATGTAGGTATTTCATCAACAAGTGCATTAAAGAATTTTATTAGTGAAAAAAGACAAACAGGTATTTACCTATCATTATTTGGATATGGTTATGGAAATTTAAAATCTGATATAATGGATACTTTGGCTCAAGCAGGTAATGGTAATTACTATTATATTGATTCATTACTAGAAGCTCAAAAAGTATTTGGTACAGAATTAGGTGGTACTTTAAATACTGTAGCAAAAGATGCAAAAGCACAAGTAGAATTTAATCAAGATTTAGTTGAAAAATATCGTTTAATTGGTTATGAAAACAAACAATTAACTGATGAAGAATTTGAAGATTCTGAAACAGATGCAGGTGAAATTGGTGCTGGACATGTGACAGTATGTTTAATTGAAGTAGTATTAAAAGATGGTGCTGAAGGTACTGGTGATTTATTAAAATGCGTACTACGTTATAAAGACGCATTGGATAATGACATGAATAAAGAAGTAGTTACTACATGTAATGCGATTACTACAAATCCATCTGATGATTTCTTATTCCAAGCATCAGTTGTTGAATTTGCTTTAGTATTAAGAGATTCTAAGTATAAAGGTGATGCTAGTACAGCTAGAGTAATTGAACGTATTGAAAGTAAAGAACTAGTATCTGATGATTATCGTAAAGAATTCTTAGAACTTGTCAAGATTTACAATGAAAGACATCTAGATTAAAAAAATAAAGAGCCTTTGGCTCTTTTTTTATTTTTACTCTTTAATAACTTTATAAAATATGTTATAATAAAAAAGATGAAGGTGTATAAAATGAAAACTAAAAAGAAAAATAGTTTTGATATTTTTATGGATAGACAAACAGATGAAAACTTTGAAAAACTAAGAAGTTTTTTTATAGACTTTAATTCTTGTTGTTTATTAAATAAAACTGATAAAAATAAAATGCGTAAAGACTTTGAAAATGCTATACTTTATTATGATAATAAACATTTTACTATTGAGAAAATACTTGAATTATTATCTCTTAAAAACTTAGGAGGTTTTTATGCAAGACCTGCTCAAAGTTGGTTCCCACTAGATGATGCAGCAAAAATATATCCGGTATCAATGGAACACGGGGTAATGAGTGTATTTAGATTATCGGTTAATTTAAAAGAGGAAGTTGTTCCAGAATTACTTCAAATGGCCCTAACTTTTACAATTAAGAGATTTCCATCGTTTGCGACGACATTAAAAAAAGGAATCTTTTGGCATTATTTAGATTCAACAAAACGATGTTTCAATGTAATTGAAGAAAATGATATTCCTTGTCAAGCTTTAAAAGTATCACAAAGTGGTTCACAATCTTTTAGAGCAATGTATTATAAAAACCGTATTACAGTAGAGTTTTTCCATGTATTAACAGATGCAAGTGGTGGAATGGAATTTATCAAAGCATTAGTTTGTGAATATATCAGATTACTAGGTATAGAAATAGAAGATAGCACAAATATTTTAAATATCAATGATAACCCAGATATTAAAGAATTTACTAATGAATTTTTAAATGTTGAAAAGACTCCAAATGCTTCAGGTTTATATAATAAACTAGCAACTCAAATGTCTGGTAATCTTGCGAAAGTTATGCCTTGTAGGGTTTTACATTATAGAATGGATGCTAATCACTTAAGAGAAGTAGCTAGAAAATACGGAATAACTGTTTCTACATATATCTTGTGTTTAATGTTTATTTCTGCTAAATTTTCTTGTGAAATCTATGACGGAGAATTCTCTATTCAAGTACCAGTTAACATGCGTAAGTATTATGAATCAAAAACTTTAAGAAATTTCTCAATGTATTGTGGAATAAGATTACCAATTAGTCAAATTCAAAAGATTGAAGATTTTAAAGAAGAAGTAGTAAATCAATTAACAATTAAATCTTCAAAAGAAGAAATGCATAAAATGTTATATGCCACTAAGAAATTAATTAGAAATATACGTCTTATTCCTTTAGTAATTAAACAACCAATCGCAAAATTCTTATCAGGTATCTTGGGTGATCATGCATTCACATCTACATTATCTAATATTGGTATTGTAGATTTACCTAATCAATTTAAAGAATATATCCAAGATATGGATTTTGTCTTAAATACATCTACAACAAATAGAGCTAGTTGTGGTCTAATTACTTATAATAATAATGCAACTCTATCAATTACCAAAAATACTAAAGATCCATCCTTTGAAACAAAATTATATGAATTATTAACAAATGATGGATTACTTGTTGAAGTGGAAGGAAGTGAACTATATGGAAGTTAAAGTTACATATCCACACGTTGAAAGAAGAAAAAAAGGAAGAAGAAAAATGTTACAGATCTTAAAGTGGCCATTTATTGTTGGTGCACTTGCAAGTATCATTGTAAACATTTGTGTAGGTGGTAAAGCATGGAGTGCAATAGTTGTTGCGGGGGAAATTGCTTTATGGAAATTAGTATTTGCACTTGATCTTGTTGAATATAATAGAATTAGTCAATTTATTAAAGCAACAATTTATTCTTGTATTATTCTTGCTTTAATTCACTTTTTAATTGTTCCGTTTTGGGCATTAGGTATTATTTCTATTTTAGTCTATGCTGCGTTAGTTGTATCGGGCATTTTGTTCTTAACCGATATTAAAAGACAAAAACAAAATATGTTACCAATGTTTTTCTTTATTGTAGCAGCTTTGGTTACTAGTGCAATCGGATTTATTTTAAGTGATACAAAGGATTATTGGGCAGTTATAGTATTAAGCTCGATTTCTGTTGTTTTACTAATTGTTTGTATTTCTGTGTTAAGATTAGATTTTTTAAGAGAATTAAAAAAAGGATTTCATATTAAATAAAGTAGTTTATCTAAACTACTTTTTAATTTGTTTGTAAAAAAAATAAAATATGTTATAATATTTTAAATAAAGGTAAATCTTATGAATAAAAAAATATTAAACAAAGTATCAATAATTACACTAATCATCGGCATCTTTTTATTTTTTGTTGCTTATTTCTTTTTTTCATTTTGTAACGGATACTGGTATTACACTTACATGGCATGAAGAAGGAAAACCAGTCGTTGCTTTACTAATTGGTATGCTAGGAATTTTATTTATTTGGACAAGTGTAATGGCTTTAATCGCATCAATTTTAGCGTTTAAGAAAGAAAAATAAAGTTCTCTTATAAAGCGATTAAATTCTATTGTATAATTTGATTAAATGATATATAATTTAGTTGAAAATATACTAGTGAGGTTTTATTATGAAAAGTAGAATAACATTATTAATTTCATTTTTCTTTTTATTGTTTCTAGTTGGTTGTGAATTACAATATGATTTTAAAAAAAATCAATTAGAAGTAATTAACTCAAATGAGTCAATTGTATATTCATTAGGTGAAGATGGTACCTACTATTATGTAGACAGTATTGAAGCTGATTTTGCAAAGAATATCGTAATTAAATCGACTTATAATGGTTTACCTGTAAAGTATATTTCTTTTGAAGCTTTTAAAAATAAAAACACTATTCAAAGTGTTGAAATTGAAGATGGTATTATTGGAATTAGTAGTGAAGCTTTTAAAGGATGCAAAGCTTTAAAAACTGTTAAGTTACCATCTACTTTAGAATATATTAGTGCTGGTGCTTTCAAAAACTGTATTAATTTGGAAAATATCGAAATTCCAGAAGGGATTACAGGAATTAAAGATTATACTTTTTTTAATTGTACTAATTTAAAAAATGTCAAACTACCTTCAAGTTTAGAGTATATTAATAATGGTGCTTTTAATAGTTGTGTAAATTTAAATTATATTGAAATACCTAGTAACATTAAATCAATTGATAAATCTGCATTTAGTGGATGTCCCAACATTAAAGTAGAGAATTTTCAAAATGGTGTTTACATGGGCAATCAAGAAAATCCATATTTGGTATTAATAGATGCAGCTAAGCAAATTCAAGATATTACTCTTCATCCTGATACGAAAATTATAGCTGATAAAGCATTTGCTTATTATAATTCTTTAATAAGTATTCAATTAAATGACAAATTAGAATATATTGGAGAAGGCGCTTTTTCTGAATGTAGTTCACTTAAAGCAGTGGATATTCCTGATTCTATAAAGGAAATTAAAGATTATACTTTTAGTTGTTGTTATAATTTAATAAAACTTACTTTTGGTAAAAACATTGAAATTATCGGTAGCTCTGCCTTTGATAATTGTCTCAAGTTAGAATCGTTATATTTACCAGATTCTGTTATAACTATTGAATATTCGGCTTTTTGTGGTTGTGAATTGTTAAAAGAAATTAAATTTAGTGAAAACCTAATAGAAATAGGAGATTATGCTTTTAGTCAATGTTTTGAACTTGAGTCAATTATAATTCCAGATAAAGTAAAAACAATTGGTTCTAATGCTTTTTATAATTGTTTTAATTTACAAAATGTAATTTTAGGTAATAGTCTAGAAATTATTGAAGAATCAGCATTTTGTAGTTGTATAAGTTTATCTAAAATTGCATTTCCCGCTTCAATTAAATCAATTAATTCATATGCATTTGGTTGGTGTAAAAGTTTAATAGATATTCAATTTCCGGATAATCCATTTGATGTTTATGATTCAGCATTTTCTTATTGTGCTAGTTTGAAAACAGTTAGAATACCTGGTAATTTTAATGCAAAAGAAGGATTAATTTTTGCCGATTGTAAATCATTAGAAAATGTAATTATTGAAGAAGGATTTAAAAAAATATCAAATAATATGTTTCTTAACTGTGTTAATTTAAAAGAAATTACCCTTCCTCATACTTTAGAATACATTGATTATTGTGCTTTTTATAATTGTATAAGTTTAAAAGAAATTACCCTTCCTCATACTTTAAAATACATTGAATATTGTGCTTTTTATAATTGTATAAGTTTAAAATCTATTTATATACCTAGTAGTGTCAAAGAAATAAGAGCAAATGCATTTAAAAATATTGATAACTTAAGTATTTACTGTGAACGGTCAGAAGATGAAATTGATGGTTATTATTTATATTATTATTTTAAAGATAATGAATCGTATAAAGTTATATGGGGGTATAAACAAACTAATTAAATTGATTTAATAAAAATGAGACATTTTACGGTTAGGATAAATAAAAGTAGACACAAAAATAACGTGTCTACTTTTATTTAACTATTTTTTTATGAACTATTTTTTAATATCTTGGTGGTTTTGGGCCACCACCACCTGGGCGACCGCCACCAGGACCAAATGAATTGCCAATTTGTGTTGTTACCGAATTAATTGTGAAAGACTGTGTCGTTGAACCAATTGTAATAGTATATGTCTTACCACTAACAAAACTATCTAAACTAAATACAATTGAAGAAAAATTCTTCATAACTTTTGTATTAAAAATGGTATTTCCATCTTCATCTTTTATAGTAATATCGCTTCCCACACTAAAACCTGCTTGATTATTATATACAACAAATGGTTGTTTAGAATTATTTCCAGGAGTTTCTACCATACCCATTGGACCACAAGCAACAATATTACCACCATTTACAAGAATTCCTCTATCAGCATCTAAGGCTGCATTACCATTATTTTTAGGGCCCCAAATAATGATATCTCCACCGGCAATTTCCACAGTACCATTACTATCAATACCATCCCCGTTGACATTAATTACAATGTTTCCACCACCAATATAAATATTATAGGACCAATTAGTTAAATCACTATTTGCCGCATTAATTCCATCATCTACGCTTGTTGCATTAATTGTTCCATTATATATTTCTACACTCGCACCTTCAATTGCTTCATAACACTTATTAATAGTAATTTCTCCATTATTAATTGTAGTAGTATATTCTGCATGAATTCCATCATCACCACTACTTATATTAAAGTTACCATTATCAATAATTAAATTACCTTTGCTAGTTATTGCATCATCGTTACTATTAATAATAAACTTACCACCTAATATAACAAGTAAATAATTATCAACAGTTTGTGATAATAAATCAGTTTCAGTCCCATCTTCGTTGACTAATGTAATTCCACTAGTTCTAATTGCTTTTCCATTTGCATTATCTGAAGAAGTTTCAGTAATGGTATTTGGGGCACCATTATTAGTTGTAATATTGATTGTATATTCACTTGTATTATCTATTTTTAAATAAGAGTTTGCAGAAATTCCATCATCACCAGATACTATCAAAATATTAGAGTTTTTAATATGTAAGTAACCTGCAAATTGATCTTTTGTGAATTCGTTGCCATCTTCTAAAGTTTCAGCTTCAACATCGGTTTTGATACCATCGTTACCACATGTAATATTAATATTAGCATTTAATAATGCAAGATAACTACCTGCTTTAATACCATTATCATTTGTATTAATATTAATAGTAGTATCGGTAATTGTTAAATCTTTTTTTACTTTAATAGCTGTAGTTTCTTCACCTTTAGAATTTAAATTAAGAACACCTTTACCAGTAATATCTAGATTAGCTTTTTTAGCTTGGATAATAGCATTTCCTAAGTCTGCCTCATTAGTATTACCAATACTATCTTCTAAAGTATTTGTAGTATTTTCTTTAATATGAAGAATTCTAGTTCCACTATGTTTTAAAAAACAAATAGCAGGATTACCTTGATTTTCTTTTGTTTTAATAACTGCATTATCTAAAATCAATGTAATATTATTTGCATCTCCACTTACTTCAATATAACCATTAAAAGTACCTGTTAAAGTATAAGTTCCTTCTTCAATAATTTTAATAAAATCTTCAGTAATTTCACTTAAATTAATTGTTTTATCAGGAGTAGGAATTATTGATGTATCGGGTTCTAATTCATCTTCATAAGTTGGTAAATCAGTAACATCTTTTTGGTCTTCTAATGTGTCATTAGCTTCACCACCCCCACCTAAATTATCCCACCAGGATTCATCATTTTGATTTGGATTAGATCCATTAAAACATCCAGTAAGAGTAATACTAAAAACTAGTAAAAAGATAATTAATAGTTTCTTTTTCATATATATATCCTTTCTATTTTCACTAATATTATAGCACATTAAATAAAAAAAATAAATAATAAAAATGTGAAACTTAAATGAAAAAAAGACCCATAGGGTCTTTTATTCATTTTCTTTATTTCTTTCTTTTTGTTTGGGAAGGTAAGTTAAAATAATTTCTTCTTTTTCTTCATCTGTTAAATTATTAATAACTTTATCAAATAAATCAACTTTATTCTCTTGTTCTTCATCTGTTGCTTCAACCATTGATTGGAATTCACCAGATATAATACCTAATGGAACACCTACAACGCAAGCACCTGATATCATCATAATAATAACCATTATTTGTCCCATTGTTGTTTGGACTTCCATTTCAACTTCACCATAATCGGTAAGAACTGTTGCGGCATAGATTATACCACTAAAGGCATTTTTAAAAACATCTGGTTGAACAGCATTTTCAAAAGAATAAAGTAGAACTGAACTCATAAAAATTAAAACAATTAAAATAATAATAGAAAAAACAATTTGTTTACTTTTTCTTTTAACTGCTAAACCAAAAGTATGGATACCTGATATATAACGAGAGAATTTTAATAAACGAACAATCTTAAAGAATTTAAAGATTTTTAAAATACTAGTTTCAGCTGGAAGTGCTGAGAAGAAAACTGGCAAGATTGATAGTAAATCAATTAACGCAATAAATGAGAATATATAACGCATTTTGGCTTCATCTTTTGTAAGTTCTGGATATTCATATTCAGCAGTCCAAACTCTTAAGATATATTCTAATGCAAAGATAATTGTAATTGCATATTCAATACCTAACAAGATATTATGAATTTTATTCGTAAATTCAAAAGTATCCAATATGATAATAATAATAGTAAGAGATATTAGTCCTATGCTAAACCAGTCGTAGATTTTAGATAATAAATCGCCTTCTTTATCTTTTGTAAGAATCTCATGAATTCGCTCTTTTAATTTATTTGGCTTATCATCGTTATGTCCAATCGTATTTGTTAGTTTAACAAGTCTAGTCATTTTAACTAGTTTTAATAGTCTTAATACCGCAAACTCTGTTGGAATAGCATTTAAGAATACTGATGCAACACAAATAATATCAATAAAAGAATCAAAAGATTTAATATAAGCTATTTTACTTTTAAACCAGTTTTTATTTGGATAATAGTATTGACTAACAAATAGTTTTAATAAATATTCTAAAATAAATATCCCAACTGCCACATACTCAATAGTAGTAAGTATATGGTGCCATGGTGCATCATAAAAGATAATTTCTAGTATTACAGTTATTGAAGATACAATAACAACTAAGGTCATAAAAATATGATAAATCATTGAACTAGTAGTAGGTAATTTGGGTTCTAATAAATTATAAATATTTTGTTTTAATTTTTTCAACATATAACCATCCTCTATATTCTATATCAACATTATATCATAAAAATTAAAATGCAACACAGATAATAAAAAATATGTTATAATATATCTAAATGAGGAGATCAATATGAATAAACAATTATTAAATAAAATATCAATTATCACATTAATTATCGGAATCTTTTTATTCTTAGTTGCCTATTTCTTTTTTCATTTTGTGACAGATAATGGAATAACTTTAACTTGGCATGAAGAAGGAAAACCAGTAGTTGCATTACTAATTGGAATGCTTGGAATCTTATTTATTTGGACTAGTGTAATGGCTCTAATAATTAATATATTAACTAATAAAAAATAAAAAGGACTAGAAAAGAACCTGTTCGTTTAAAACGGACAGGTTCTTTTATCTAGCCTTTTTTCGTATCAATTTTCTTGACTTTAAGAATCTAAAGGAGTATAATGATTATGGTTAGCAGTGGCTAACCAAAGGAGAACATATGAAAACATTAAAAGATGTATCGATAGGAAAAACTGCAAAAGTTATTAAACTTCATGGAGAAGGTCCTGTTCGAAGAAGAATTATGGATATGGGAATTACTAAAGGTGTTGAAGTATATGTTAGAAAAGCAGCTCCACTTGGTGACCCTATTGAAATATTTGTTAGAGGATATGAACTAACAATTAGAAAAGAAGATGCTTTATTAATAGAAGTAGAATAATTTTTTATGAATGAAAGTTAGCTTTTGCTAACTTGGAGGATAATATGGAAATAAAAATTGCACTTGTTGGTAATCCCAATAGTGGTAAAACAACTTTATTTAATGCTTTGACTGGTTCCAATCAATATGTTGGAAATTGGCCTGGTGTAACAGTTGAGAAAAAAGAAGGAAAATTAAAAAATTATGAAGGTGTAACCATTGTAGACTTACCGGGTATTTATTCTTTATCACCATATACTTTAGAAGAAGTGATTGCGAGAAACTATATTATTGAAGAAAAGCCAGATGTTATTTTAAATATAGTTGATGCTACTAACTTAGAAAGAAATTTATATTTAACAACACAATTAATAGAACTAGGCATTCCTGTAGTTATAGCGTTAAATATGATGGATATAATTAAAAAGAATAAAGAAACTATTAACACTGATGAATTATCTAAAAGAATAAAATGTAAAGTGATTGAAATATCTGCTCAAAAAGGTGAAGGAGTATTAGAGGTATTAGAAAAAGCTATTGAGGAATCAAAAAAAATTAAGCGCTCTCCTCAACATATTTTTTCTGGTCCTGTAGAACATGCAATAGCTCATATTGAAGAATACGCTTTACATCATGAATCAGAAGAAAAACAACGATGGTATGCGATAAAAATTTTTGAAAGAGATATAAAGGCATTAGAAAGCTTAAAATTATCGGATGATAAATTAGCTCATATTGAAGAAGATATTAAGGCAACAGAAAAAGAATTAGATGATGATGCTGAAAGTATTATTACTAATGAAAGATATGTTTATGTTGCAAAAATATTAGATGGTGTTTATAAGAAAAAACAATTAGGTCATATTTCTTTATCTGATAAAATCGATAGATTTGTAACTAACAAGTTTTTGGCGTTACCAATTTTCGCTTTAATTATGTTCTTAGTGTATTTTATTGCGATTGGTACAGTTGGTGACTGGACAGTTGGATTTATGAATGATACACTATTTGGTGAATGGATTATTCCAGGTGTTACTAATTTCTTAGAATCAATTGATTGTGCACCTTGGTTAGTTGGATTAATTGCTGATGGTATTATTGGTGGTGTAGGTGCAGTTTTAGGATTTGTGCCACAAATGATGATTTTATTCTTATTATTATCAATTTTAGAAGACTGTGGTTATATGTCACGTGTTGCTTTTATTATGGATAGATTATTTAGAAAATTTGGTTTATCAGGTAAGAGTTTTATTCCAATGTTAGTAGCTATTGGTTGTGGTGTTCCAGGTATTATGTCCAGTAGAACAATCGATCAAGAACGTGATAGAAGAATGACTATCATGACAACTGGTTTTATCCCATGTGGTGCAAAAATGCCAATTGTAGGGATGATTGCGGGGGCCTTATTTGGTAACTCAGCTCTTATTGCGGTTAGTGCATATTTTGTGGGTATTGCGGCTGTTGTAATATCTGGTATAATTTTAAAGAAAACAAAACTATTTGCGGGTGATCCTGCTCCATTTGTAATGGAATTGCCATCATACCATGCACCGCTTCCTAAAAACATTTTAAGAACTACTTGGGATCGCGGTTGGTCATTTATTAAACGTGCAGGTACAGTAATTTTAGCCGCAAGTGTAATAATTTGGTTATTAAATAGTTTATCATTTACTGGTGGTTTCCACTATATTATAGATGAAAGAGAAGGAGCCTCAATTTTAGAAGCAATTGGTAGTGGCATTGCTTGGATATTTACTCCACTTGGATTTGGCAATTGGCAATCAGCAGTTGCAACAATTTTAGGTTTATTGGCAAAAGAAGAAGTAGTTGGTACTTTTGGTACATTATCTTCTATGGCAGATGCAGATCTTGCAATGGGTAATGATCCTACTATGTTATCGATTATAGGAATGGAATTTTTTGGCGGTAGTGCAATAGCAGCATACTCATTCTTAGTATTTAACTTATTATGTGCTCCATGTTTTGCTGCAATTGGTGCAATTAAACGTGAAATGAACAATTGGAAATGGACAGTTTTCACAATTGGTTATATGACAGGTTTTGCATACATTGTATCATTAATCATTTATCAATTTGGCTTACTATTTACAGGCAATGTTAATATCATAGGTATTATCTTTGCAACACTATTCTTGGCATTTGGTATATATATGTTAGTAAGACCAAATAAGTATTTAAAACAAAATAAATAAAAGGAGGGTATTATGAATTTTCCAACATTGATTGTTTTATTAATTGTTATTGCGATATTCAGTTCAATTGTTATACTACAAGTAATCAATTTGAAAAAAGGTAAACATTCATGTTCTGGAAATTGTGATACTTGTGGTGCTTGTAATAATATTAAAGAAGCATTTAAAAAATATAAAGAATCTAAATAAAACATAAAGCAATTGCTTTATGTTTTTTATTTATTATTGCAAAGTAAAAACGTTTACAAAAAACAAAAGAAATGTTATAATATATTGTAAAAAAATAAAAAGGAGACAAAAAATGAAAAAAATTTTTTTATCATTATTTGCCATTCTTTTAACTATATCAGTAATAGGGTGTGAAATGCCTGGTACCGGTGGAGGAACAGACAATCCTTCACTAAGCCAAAAAGCTGGTGTTACAGTTAAAGAAGTTGGTGAAATTTTAGTTGGTGAAAAGCATGAATTAGATTATACTTTAAATCTTATTTCAGGTGAAGTAACTTTTGAAAGTTCTAATAAGAAAATTGCTATAGTTGATGAAGAAGGTGTAGTTACTGCTGTTGCTAAAGGTACTGCAGTTATTACTATTACTTGCATTACAGAAGATAAAACTTATGATGCACAAGTTGAAATCGTAGTTGTAGAAGAAGAACCAGTTCACGAACATGTGGCATGTCCAGAATGTGGTAAATGTACAGCTGAAGATTGTGATGGTGCTGCATCAGAAAAATGTGCTGGCCATGAACCAGTTCACGAACACGTGGCATGTCCAGAATGTGGTAAATGTACTGCTGAAGACTGTGACGGTGCTGCATCAGAAAAGTGTCAAGGTCATGAAGACCATGAACATATAGCATGTCCAGAATGTGGATTATGTGTAGATGCAAATTGTAACGGAACTGAATCTGAAAAATGTCAAGGTCATGAACCAGTTGTTGGTACTGATTTTACAGTTAAATACGAATTAAATGGTGGTTCTTGGAGTTGGGTAGTAACTGAAGTTACAAATGCAGCTTCTGGAATTGATGCTATTTCAAATTTACCAGAAATTTTTATGGCTGATTTCTATCAATATTTATTTGACAATGATTTATTAAAATCATCTAAAGTTGCTTCAAAATTACATGTAAGCAACTGGGCTCAATTCAGTACTAAACAAGCTGACCCTATCGCATTATATAATAATACATCTACTGGTGGATATGGTGCAGCTGATGGTTATAGTGAATTATTCTTTGAAAGTGTTAATGGTTATGAAGCAGTTGGTGGATTCTTAGGAACAAGCCCATATAAAGAAAAATATGCTAACTTAACTAAACATGCTGTTCAAATGACAGTTGCTAGATATTCTATGGAAACTACAGCAGCTAGCTTTAAAGCAGCAATGGGTTTTGTACTTGATGGATATTTCTATGGTACTCAAGGATTACTTGCTGATAGCAAACCAAATTATGAAACATTTAATGCTTTACGTTCTAGTATTCCTACTCCAACAGTAGGATATGTTGGTAGCGAATCTTCTACTAATGTTTATGAAATTTTAACTGGAAAAGTAGGTAGTGAAATTAAATTAGTAGCTCCTGTTAAAGAAGGACATGTATTTTTAGGTTGGTATTCTAACCCTGAATTAACTGGTGAAAAAGTAACTACTGTTTCTAAAGAATGTACAGTATATGCTGCATGGTTAGATTTAAATGCTCCAGCTCCAGTTTATAATATTAATTATGTATTAAATGGTGGAACAAATGCTGCTGATGCACCTACTGAATTCACATTTGGTGAAGGTGTAAGCTTATTAAAACCTGCAAAAGATGGATATATCTTTGTTGGTTGGTCAACAGATGCAGAAGGTAAAGAAATAATTACTGAAGTTTCTCATAAACAAGATAAAGATATTACAGTATATGCAAATTGGATTGAAGAACCAGAAGAACCAGAAGGCGAAATCGTTTATGTATATGAAGAAGGTACTCCTGAAGAATTCCCATGTACTTCATTAGAAGAAATGGCTAATGTATTCTGGAAAGAATTATATGAATGGAGTGGAAGTACAAAAACTCTAGATACATTTAAATCAGAAGCTTTAACAAAATGGAAATCTGGTGCTGAATATAGCGCTGCAAAACTTTGGAAACAAGGTGCAAAAGGCGAAGTTGTAGAAGGTTATTTTGTTCAATGTGAAGAAAACTATGATAGATGGATTGGCTGGATGAATGCATTCGATTCTCAAGTTTCAAATATTAATGCTAGTCAAACTGCTTGGGGTTCTACATATGTAGGATATTTAAGACTACATCAATTATTAGTTACAGGAACAAACTGGAATGATGCTCGTTATAAAGTTGTTTATAGTGCAATTTCTAGAGTATCTAAATTACCTACAAATTATACTCCTGGAACAGATGTAGAAATTCCTGATTTAATTATTAATGATGGTAGAACATTCTTAGGTTGGTATGATGAAAATGGTAATAAAGTAACAAGTGTTGGTGCAAATCATACAGGTGTTGTTACATTAACTGCAAAATGGAGTGAAAGTATTCACGTTGAAAAATTCACAATAACTCAACCAGATAAGATTTTATTATATGATAGCTATCAATTAGTATGGAGTTTTGAACCAGCTAACACAACTAATAAACGTGTTACATTTAAAGTTGGTGATTCAAGTATTATTTCTATTACAGAAAAAGGCGTTATTACTACTTTAAAACCTGGTAAAACTACTATTACTGTAGAAGTTGCTGATGATAGTAATTTCAATGTAACTTGGGAAGTTGAAGTTTACTTTGATCCATTTATTAATGGTAGTTATGCCGAAACTTCTATTGGTAAACCTGGTGATCTTATTACATTAAATGCGGAAACAGTAGGTATTACTGATGCATTAGTATGGAAATCATTAAATGAAGCAGTTGCAACAGTAAATAATGGTGTTGTTACTTGTGTTGCCCCTGGTTATGCTGAAATTGAAGTTTCATGTGCATCTAATCCAAGTGTTAAATTTATCTTTGGTATTACAGTTGAATCAGATGAAGAAAGTGCATTAGATTTAATCACTGCATCACATAATTCAAATGTATATATCGTAAGAGACTTAAATGTTGCATTTGGTGCTTATTATACAGATGTTATTGGTTCTGCAACTGATTTATATTATAACTATGAATATTATGTTGACCAAACTTATCGTTTAACTGCTGAACAATTACAATACGGAACACGTGTTCCAATGTCAAGTATTGAATTTGTTACTGTTCACTATAATGGTATGCCTCAAGCATCAGTTACTGGTGCAAGAACAGCATTATCATTAAAGAACCAATATGGTGCAAGTTACACTACTTGTTGGCATTATTCAACAGGTAATGATGGTATTTTCCAAAGTATTGATGATACAATTAGAGCTGCTCATGCAGGAGACGGATCAAGAGCAGTTAACTGGACAAATTCAGGTGTTAAAGCTACATCTAATACTAAACCAGTATATGGTGTATCAGGTAACTACTTAACTATTAATGGTCAAGTATCAAAAATTGCTTTACCAAGTGATCGTGGTAGCGATAGACTTACATGGTTTGGTCCACTTTGGAAAGTAGTTGATGGTTATTATTACATTACAGGATTACATTGGGATTCAACTTATAAATACATCGGTAGTAATGGTGGTAATATGAACTCAATTGGTATTGAATCAGCTTGTAATGAAGGTAGTGACCTTTGGAAGACTTACCATATTACTGCTCAATTAGTAGCTAACTTATTAGTAAAACATAACTTAGATACTACAAGAGTTACAGGTCACCATGCATATTCTGGTAAAGATTGTCCTCAAACTTTACTTGCAAATAACGGTGAATTATGGCCTAAGTTTATGGAATTAGTTGAAGCAGAATATGCTAAATTAAATACTTTAAGTGGTTATACTATTTCATTTGAATCTCATAATCCAGATGTATTAGATAATCATGGTAGAATTATTACAAATCCTAGATATACTACAACTGTAAGTTATACAGTTACAGTTAAAAACAATACAACAGGTGTTGAAGAATCTGCAACATACTCAAGTATTGTTAAAGGTATCTATGCTTAATTAAAAATAAAGGGTACATTTGTACCCTTTTTTCATATAATCTTCATATTTCTTTATTGATAAAATAAGTAAATTATGGTAAAATTAATTAAGGAGAATTTTTATTTATGGACTCAATCAAAAATATTTATAAAATAGGTAGAGGGCCTTCATCATCACATACTATGGCACCTCAGAATGCTGCTACTTTATTTAAAAGTAAACACCCTAATGCTCACAAATATAGTGTAGAACTATATGGTTCACTTGCGTTAACTGGTAAAGGACATTTAACTGATAAAGTAATTTTAGAAACATTAGGGGCAGAAAAGACTAAAATTATCTTTAATTATGATGAAGTGTTTAAATATCATCCTAACGCAATGAAATTTAAAGCATACGATGAAGATGGTAACAGAATTGATAAATGGTTAGTATTTAGTGTTGGTGGTGGAGAATTAAAAGAATTAAATGAACCACGCGATGTTTCTTTAAAAGAAATTTATTTTGAACGAAATATGGCAGAAATCCTAGAATACTGTAATGATGATAATATTAATCTAGTAGAATATATTGATAAACATGAAAATCTTAATGAATACTTAGAATATGTTTGGAGAGTCATGGAATCAACAATTATTAAAGGTTTAGATACTACTGGAGTATTACCAGGAAAATTACAAGTAAAAAGAAAAGCTAATGAGTTCTACGAACAATATAAGAAAAAACAAATGCGTGAAGCGTATTTATATGCAACAGCTCTTGCGGTAAGTGAAGAAAATGCTTCAGGTGGCATGGTTGTTACTGCTCCAACATGTGGGGCATCAGGTGTACTTCCAGCAGTATTATGTTATGCAAAAAATATATATAATAAAACTGATAAAGAAATTATTGATGCATTAAAAGTAGCTGGATTAATTGGATTACTCGCTAAATGTAATGCTTCAATTAGTGGTGCTGAAGTAGGTTGTCAAGGAGAAGTTGGTGTTGCATGTTCTATGGCTGCAGCTGCCTATGCTTATTTATTAGGAGCTACTAATGAACAAATTGAATATGCTGCAGAAATTGCTTTGGAACACCATTTGGGTTTAACTTGTGATCCCGTTAATGGAGAAGTTCAAATTCCTTGTATTGAAAGAAATGCGATTGCAAGCACTAAAGCTATTGATGCTGCTAAATATGCATTACTTACAGATGGTAAGCACTATATCTCATTAGATTATGTATTTTCAACCATGAAAGAAACTGGATTAGATTTATCGTTTAAATATAAAGAAACTTCAAAAGGTGGTTTAGCAAAAAAAGAAGGCGTTAATTAATGAAGTTTTTAAAATTTTTATTAAGTAGATTTGTTATAAATAGTATTTTAATTTTATTACAAATCATTGGGGTAATTTACTTATTTGTTGAGCTTAGTAATTACTTTGTATATGTTCATATTACAATTCTGGTAATTAGTTATATTATTCTTTTATTTTTAATTAATAATAAAAATAATCCTCAATTAAAAATACCATGGATGATATTTGTACTTGTATTCCCAATACCAGGAGTAATATCTTACCTTTTATATTCAAATCAAACTTTATCAAAAAAAGTAACTAAAAAACTTAAAAGAATTGAACAGGAAATTCTTCCTTTCCTTGATACAAAAGAATTAGAATTACCAAAAGATATTCAATCCCAAATAAGTTATATTACTAATACATCTAAATTTAAACCAACAATGAATAATGATGTAAAGTACTTTAGCAGTGGGGAAATGATGTATGAGTCAATTTTAAAGGATTTAAAACAGGCAAAAGAATTTATCTTTTTAGAATTCTTTATTTTATATAAAGGTAGTATGTTAGAGGAAATCGTAAGTATTCTTAAACAAAAAGTAGATGAAGGACTTGATGTAAGAGTTATTTATGACGATATTGGTTCGATAAAACATTTACCATCTAACTATGATAAATACTTAAATAAATTGGGAATAAAATGCATTAAGTTTTATCCATTTGTTCCTATTATGTCAACTATTCATAATAACCGTGATCACCGTAAAGCGATTATTATTGATGGTGTAATTGCCTATACTGGTGGAATTAATATTTCTGATGAATATATTAATAAAACTTCACCATTTGGTTATTGGAAAGATAATGGGATAAAAGTTATGGGAGAAGGAGTAAAGAACTTTACTGGTCTTTTCTTAATGACATGGAATTGTTTTTATAAAAAAGAAGATAGTGATTATAGTATATACTTTAAAGATACTGATATTTTAAGTGATGTTGTAACACTACAATTTGGTGATGGACCAAACCCAATGTATGAAGATTTTATTGGTGAAAATGTTTATTTAAACATCATTAATAGAAGTACTAAATATTTGTATATTACTACTCCTTATTTAATAGTTGATTATTCAATAACTAATGCTTTAAAAAATGCTGCTAAAAGAGGAGTGGATGTTAGAATTGTTGTTCCTCATATTCCTGATAAAAAACCAGTCTTTTGGATTACCCAAAGTAGTTATTTGGATTTGATTGAAAGTGGGGTAAAAATCTATGAATATACTCCGGGTTTTATCCATTCAAAATGTATATTATCTGATGGTGATTTAGCCATTATAGGAACAATAAATTTTGACTATCGTAGTTTAGTTCATCACTTTGAATGTGCTTGTCTTTTATATAAAGTTAATTGTTATACTGATATTTTAAATGATTATCACAAGATTATTAGTGAATCACATTTAGTAACACAAGAAGAAGCAAGAAAGGTCAACAGAGGTAGAAAATTAATTGTAAGTGTAATTCAATTCTTTTCACCTTTATTATAGTTATGAAAAGTTATTATAATGAATTAGTTGAATTAAAAAAAGATAGTTTAAAGAATTTTAATAAATCACTTATTCCTAATCTTGATAAAGAAATTATTGGTGTATCAAATATCAAAATCAAAGAATTATCAAAGAAAATTATTCAAAAAAAAGATTATGAATTTCTAAATAACTTACCTCATTTATTCTATGAAGAAGATATTTTACATGGTTATTTACTATCGTATAATGTTTACACTTACCAAGAATTAATAGAGTTAATTGAAAAATTTTTACCATATGTTAGTAACTGGGCAGTTTGTGATACGATGGCAAAAAATAAAAAAGTTTTATTGAAAGAACATAAACAATACTTTCATAAATGTCTTGAATGGATTAATACAAATAAGACTTATTATATTAGATTTGGTCTACTTCAGATGATGAGTTATTATTTAATTGATAATTATGTCGATAAAATAATTGATATAATTTTAACAATTCATAATCATGATTATTATGTTGATATGATGATTTCTTGGTTACTCGCAACTATGATGATTGAGTTTGAAGATAAAGTTATAAGTCTTTTAAAAGAAAAGCAATTGAATGATTTTATCATTCGTAAAACTATTTCCAAGTCTATAGAAAGTTACCGAATAAGTAATGATACAAAAGAATATCTTAAAGAATTAAGAAAGCTCTTATATAATAAATAAGAGTTTTTTATATAGGAAAAATTCATTTAGTAAGTATTTTTTAAAAAAATAAAAAATACAAATATCTTTTGTTATTTTGGAAAAATATGATAAAATATATCTATTGAAAGTAAGGTGGTAAATATGCACCAAAAGAAAAAAGTGCGTGTATTAAAATATCTAAGACCATATTGGTTATATGCAGTTCTTGCTGCCTTAGCAATGGTAGGTGAGGTAATTGCGGATTTGAATTTACCTTTGCATATGGCTAAAATTATTGATGAAGGAATTCAATTTAAAGATATGGCAATTATTTATAAGCATGGTTTAATTATGTTAGTAATTGCTATTTTAGGTGCAATAGGAGGATTTTTATCGGCCTTATTTGGTTCAATTGCATCAAGAAAGTTTTCAAATGATTTAAGAAAAGCTTGTTTTGAAAAAGCTATTAATTTCTCTTGGGAACAAACAGACAAAATTACAACTGGCTCTTTAATCACAAGAATTACGAATGATGTCCAAACATTACAAATGCTAGTATCAATGAGTGTTAGAATGTTTGTTAGAACAATTATGTTGTTTATTGGTGGTATTGCCTATATGGTAAAAATTAATCCGAAATTTGGAGTAATTTTATTATGTGTATTACCAATTGAAATTTTATTGTTATTTATTTTTATAAGACGAGTAAATCCAATGTTTTCAAAAGTTCAAAAGAGTTTAGATAGAGTAAACGAAGTAATGCAAGAAAATGTTAATGGTTCAAGAGTTGTAAAAGCATTTGCAAATGAAGAAGTAGAAATCGTAAGATTTGGAAAAGCATCAGTTGAATTATCTGAAAATAATTACAATGTTCAAAAATTACTTGCTTATTTATCACCATTCCAAACATTGTTTTTAGATATCACAATTATTTCTGTTCTATTTATTGGTGGAAAAGAAGTAATGGCTAATGTTGGCTTTAAAGTTGGCGAAGTAAGTGCAGCATTAACATATATTTTACAAATACTTCATGCGGTTATGAGTATGGGGCATTTATTCCAAACTGTCGCAAGAGGTACTGCAAGTGCCAAACGTATTCGTGAAGTATTAGAAACTAATCCAGCAATTAAGTCTGGAGAAGTAGTACAAGAAATTAATGGTAATATTGAATTTAAAAATGTTTATTTTAAATATAATTCTTCAAACGAAAATATTTTAAATGACATTTCATTTAAAGTAAATGCTGGAGAAAGTATCGCGATACTTGGAGCTACAGGTACTGGTAAGACAACAATAGTTAACTTAATTCCAAGATTTTATGATGTTTTAGAAGGTAGTATTGAAATTGATGGTGTTGATGTTAGAAAATATGATTTAAAAACTCTAAGAGAAAATATTGGTGTTGTGTTACAAAAATCAGAATTATTTACTGGAACAATCTTTGATAATATTCGTTGGGGTAAACCTGATGCTACATTAGAAGAAGTAAGAGAAGCTGCAAGAATTGCACAAGCTGATGATTTTATAATGAGTTTTAGTGAACAATATAATACTGTTATTGGTGAAAAAGGATCAAGCTTAAGTGGTGGTCAAAAACAAAGAATTTGTATAGCAAGAGCAATTCTTAAAAATCCTAAAGTATTAATTTTTGATGATGCTACAAGTGCTTTAGACTTAGCAACAGAAGCAAGATTATATAAAGCATTAAAAGAGTATATGAATGATGTTACAATTATTTTAATTGCTCAAAGAGTCGCATCCGCAAAAGGTGCTGAAAAAATTATTGTCTTAGATGATGGCGTAATTTCTGGAAGTGGCACAAATGATGAATTATTAGAAAATAATGAAATTTACAAAGATATTTATTATTCTCAATTAAAAGCTAACGGAGGTGAAGATTATGCAAAATAATGGACCTAATCGTAACCAAGTTAGATTTAATGGTCGTGGACCACGTAATATGTTTACAGAAAAACCAAAGAATATGAAGAGTGCTTTAACTAGACTAATTAAATACTTGGCTAGTTTCAAAACTACTTTAATCTTTATGGTATTTATTATTCTTATCGCAACAGCATCTTCAATTGTATCCCCAATTATTCAAAGAAATATTACAGATGCAATTGATAAGTCTAATAATGATTTATTTATTACATTATTGTTTGCTCTTGGAACTTGTTATGTGTTTGATATTTTATGTGCCTTTTTTAAAGGAATTATGGCCGCAAAACTTTCCAAAAAAACTGTATTGAAGATTAGAAAAGATTTATTTGACCGATTAGTATATTTACCAATTAAATATTTTGATACTAATGCTCATGGTGATATTATGAGTAGAATGACTAATGATGTTGATTCAATCTCAAGTACGATATCTCAAAGTGTAGCATCATTTATTTCAACAATAATAATTATAATTGGTGCATTTACTATTATGTTATTATTTAGTCCATTGTTAACATTGGTTGCATCTTCAACAATTGTTTTAACTTTAACATTATCTAGATTCTTATCAAAAAGAATGCGTAAATATTTTAAAATTCAACAAAGCATGTTAGGAGAAATTAATAGTAAAGTTGAAGAAGGTATTAGTGGACAAAAAACTGTTAGTGCATTCACTAAAGAAAAAGATTTACAAAAAGAATTTAATAAAACATCTAATGAATTAGAAGGTTATGCAATAAAAGCTCAAGTTTATGGTGGTGCAATGGGACCGATAATGAATGTTGTAGGTAACATTGGATTCTTACTAGTAGTTGTATTTGGTGCAATTTTTTCTAATTTAGAAATTGGTGCTGGCTTATTTGGTCCAATTACTATTGGGACAATCATTATGTTTACAAATTGTTCTAAACAAGTAAATAGACCTTTAAATGAGGTTGCTCAATTATTTGCACAAATTGAAACAAGTTTAGCTGCTGCTGAAAGAGTATTTGCAGTTATGGATACAGATAAAGAAATTAATCAAGGAACTATTAGTATTCCAAGTGATTTCAAAGTAGAAGTTATTGAATTTAAAAATGTTTATTTCTCATATGTTCCTAATGAACCAGTATTAGTAGATTTCAATTTAAAAGTTGAAAGTGGTCAAAAGATTGCATTGGTTGGTCATACTGGAAGTGGAAAAACAACGGTTGTTAATTTGTTAATGCGTTTTTATGATATAGATTCAGGTTCTATTGAAATAAATGGTATTGATATTCGAAATATTAAAAAAGAAGATTTAAGAAATATGGTTTCAATTGTTTTACAAGATACCGTATTATTTAGTGATACAATCGAAAATAATATTAAATATGGCAAACCTGATGCGACAGTTGAAGAAGTATTATCTTCTTCTAAACTTGCAAATTCTCATAAGTTTATTAAACATTTAGAAAATAAATATGAAACTTATCTTGCAAATAGTGGCGCAAATCTTTCTCAAGGTCAAAGACAATTAGTTACTATCGCAAGAGCAGCTATTACTAATCCATTAATATTAATACTAGATGAAGCTACATCTAGTGTTGATACAAGAACAGAAAAAAATATTCAAGATGCAATGGTTAACTTAATGAAAGAAAGAACTAGTTTAATAATTGCACATAGATTATCAACAATTAGAGATGCCGATAAGATAGTTGTTATGGACCATGGTAGAGTAATTGAAATTGGTAATCATGATGAATTGATTGAAAAACAAGGTACATACTACAAGTTGTATCAAACTCAATTTGCCGGTAATGTAATTTAAAAGGGATTAAATATGGAAAAAGATAAAAAGAAGAAAAAGAAAAAAGAACGAATACTAATGCCTATGTGGCTTAATATTATTTTGACTATTGCTAGTAAGATAATGCTATTCTTTAAAACTGGAATTAGATATAACCGTAAAGCTCTAAAAAATCATAAAGATGGGTTCTTACTAGTATATAACCATTATTCTAATCAAGATCATTTCTTTATCAAAGCATCATTAAATTTTAGAAGAGTAAGCTATGTTGTTGCAAGTTGTTTCTTACTAACAAAGCCAGTTGGTACTTTATTAAGATTAGCTAATGCTATTAGTAAAGAACAATTTAAGCCGGATTTAGTAGCAATAAGAAAAATAAAAAAAGTTCTTGATAAAAAAGGAATTGTAGCGATTGCTCCAACTGGACAAATCACTATTGATGGAAAACCATCATATATGTCTCCTGCAATCGTAAAATTAGTAAAACTTGCAAAAGCAGATGTAGTCGCAATGCGTACACATGGTGCACACTTAACTTTCCCAAAATGGCGTACAAGCAAAAGAAGTTGTAAGGTTACTAGTGAATTTGTAACAGTTCTTAAAAAAGAAGAATTAACTACATTAATAGATGAAGAAATCTTAAGAAGAATTGAAGAAGCAATTCATGTTGATGAATTTGCTGAACAAAGAACTCTAAAAAGAAAAATTCATACTAAAAGAATTGCTGAAGGTTTAGAAAATATCTTTATTAGATGTCCTAAGTGTGGTAAAAAATATTCTTATGAATCACATAAAAATGAATGCCATTGTACTGAATGTGGTAATGCATTGGTTATGGATCAATTTGGCTTTATGCATCCAAAAACAGAACAGGATAAAGTTTTTGAAATGGTAAGTGAATGGATGTCTTGGCAAAAACAAGTTATTGGTAAAGAATTCGAAGATGGAATTGAATTTAATGATGAATGCGAATATATGTCTAATCTAATTAATCCAAAGAAATTAGAAATTTGTGGTAGTGGTAAGGTAGTTCTTAAGAAAGATGAATTCTATATAGAGGGTAAACTTCTTGATGAAGAAATTAAAAAAGAATTTAAATTACCATTAATTCCTCAATTACCATATGATCCTGGAAGAAGATTTGAAATTCCAAATGAAGAATTCTTCTTAAGAGTAGTACCAACTAATAAAAAGAAAGTCTTTGAATTTGTTCAATGTATTGACTATTTAAACGATCAAAGAAATCAATAAGGTAAGACTAATGAAAATAGTAGTTGGTAAATTAAATGATAACTTTCAATATGTTGTTAATTTAAATAACAAAACTTATAATTTAAGTAATGTTGTTGAAGGGGAAACTTTAGAAGTTAGTGTTAATAAAGAAAAAAGAAGCATCAAGATTGATAAAATCATTAATGCTTCAAAAGAAAGAATTAAACCAGTTTGTTCAATATATGAAAGATGTGGTGGATGTAAGTTATTACATGTTAATTATGATTACCAATTAAAATTAAAAACAGAAATGGTTAAAAGACTTTTTATTGAAAATAATTATAAATGTCATGTTAATGATGTAATTGGTATGAAAGAACCATATGAATATCGTAATAAAAATCAAGTAGTATTTGGTTATGATGAAAAAAGAAGAATTGTTAGTGGGTTTTATGAAGAATTTTCACACCGTATTGTAAATTTTACAAATTGTGCAGTGCAAGATAAGATTGCAGATAAAATTGTTAATTTTATTAAAGAATTAATGTTTAAGATGCATATTATGCCATATGATGAAGATAAACAAAAAGGTTTAATTCGTCATGTAATGGTTAAAAGAAGTAAAGTTTTAAATGAAACAATGGTTGTAATTGTTACATCAACAGAAGTATTTCCAGGAAGAAATAATTTCTTAAAAGCTTTACTTTCTAGTAATAAAGAAATTACTACAGTTATTCAAAACATTAATAGTAAAAAAACTACTCAAGTATTGGGTGATAAAGAAATAGTATTATTTGGTAAGGGATATATTAATGATATTCTTTGTGATAAAAAGTTTAAAATATCTTCTAAATCTTTTTATCAAATAAACCCTATTCAAACAAAAGTTCTTTATGAAACTGCAATTAATGCAGCAAAATTAACTAAAGAAGATGTTTTACTAGATGCTTATTCAGGAGTAGGAACAATAGGAATAATCGCAAGTTCTAAAGTCAAAAAAGTAATTAGTGTAGAACTTGAAAAACAAGCTGTTCAAGATGCTATTATAAATGCTAAACTTAATGATATTAAAAACATTCATTTTTATAATGATGATGCAACAAGATTTATTATTAATTTAGCTAACAAAAAAGAACGTGTTGACTGTGTTGTTTTAGATCCTCCAAGAAAAGGAAGTACGGAACAATTTTTAAAAGCGGTTTTAAAATTAAAACCAAATAAAATTATTTATATATCATGTGATCCTCATACACAAGTTGTTGACTTAAAACATTTAGTAAATGATTATAAAATAACATTCGTTCAACCTGTTGATATGTTTCCTCATTCTGGACATGTTGAAAATATTGTTTGTCTGGAAAGAAAATAAATAAAATGCAAATTAAAATTCCAATATTGAATTTAATTTGCATTTTTTATTTATTTTTTACAAATTAAATTACAAAAAAATATATAAATAGATTAATAAATGTTATAATAAAGAAGAAGGTGAATTATGATAATATTAATTACAGGAACTACACATAGTGGAAAAACATTATTAGCCCAAAGATTACTAGAAAAATATCAATATCCATATCTTTCTATCGATCATTTAAAAATGGGATTAATAAGAAGCCATAATACTAATCTTACTCCTCTTAGTAGTGATAAAGATCTTACTGATTATTTATGGCCAATAGTAAAAGAAATTATAAAAACTGCGATAGAGAATAAACAAAATTTAATTATTGAAGGATGTTATATTCCCCTTGATTGGCAAAAAGATTTTACTGAAATATATTTAGAAAATATTAAATTTTATTGTATAATCATGAGTGAAGAATATATTAAGAAAAACTTTAATAATATTTTAGAATATGCCAATATTATTGAAAATCGTATTGATGATCAAATAGATATTGAAGAATTAATTAAAGAAAATAAAAGGTTATTAGATAAAGCTCAGAAAAATAATATTAAATATATTCTAATAGATGATAGATATGAAATAAATGTTGAATAAAAAAAATAGTCTATTTTTAAATAGACTATTTTTATTTTATCAATTTAATTATGGATGTTTAGGAAGAGTTTCTCCTCTAGCACTAATAATATCATCTTCATTAATTTCATTAGCTTTTGTTAAAGCAATCTTTGTAAGGAATGGGCCAACAATTTCATAAATTAATACCGCAAAAAGGGTTATATTACGAACAATAAAACCATCAGGACCAAGTTCTACAGCTTTGATTGCCATACCTAAGGCAACACCTGCTTGTGGTAGTAAAGTTATTCCTAAATATTTCACAATGTTAGTATCACAATTAGTTAGCTTTGCACTAAGATTAGCTCCAAAATATTTTCCAAATGAACGAGATAAAATATAGACGATACCAATAATTACTACTGCTAAGTTAGCAAAAACTCCAAGATCTAATTCAGCACCACTAATAACAAAGAATAAGATTAGAATTGGGGCAGTCCATCTATCAGCTCTTCTCATTAATTCTTCTGAAACTTCACAAATATTACAAAAAACAGTTCCGAGCATCATACAAGAAAGTAATGAAGAAAAACCAATGTGAATATTTCCTAAAGAAAATTTAATACTTGAAAGAGCAATTGTCATCATAACAAAGGTTACTGAAACAGCCATACGTTTAGAACGAGAGTGGAAATATTTTTCACATAGAGTAAACAATAATCCCATTATAAATCCTAGTAATAATGAAAGAAAAACTTCAAGTAAAGGTTCTAAAATTACAGATAAAACATCTACATTACCAATGTTAATTGATTTTGCTATACCAAAAGAAATTGCAAATACGACAAGACCAACAGCATCATCTAAGGCAACAATAGGTAATAGTATATTTGTTAAAGGGCCTTTTGCTTTATATTGCTTAATAACCATTAATGTAGCAGCAGGAGCTGTTGCAGTAGCAATTGAACCTAATGTAATGGCTGAAGCAAGTGAAAGTTTATCTGGCATAATAAAGTGTAAAATAATAAGAAAAATATCAACAATAATTGTTGTGAAAATAGCTTGTACAATCCCGATTATTGTAGCCTGTTTTCCTATTGTTTTTAATTCTGAAATTCTAAATTCATTTCCCATTGCAAAAGCTATAAAACCTAATGCTAAGTCAGAAATAAATCCTAAATTTTCAATTTGATCATTAGTTATACCAATTCCTGGAATATTTAATTTTCCTAATACAAAAGGACCTACTAGAATTCCTGCCACTAAATATGCAGTAACAGCAGGTAGTTTAATAATTTTTGCAAGTCTGGATAATAGTAATCCCACCAATAAAGCAATGGAAAAACTTAACATAATACTTGCAGTATCTGATATTATCATTTAGTTCACTTCCCTTATAAAAACATTTAAATTTAAGTATGAGTTAATATGTCATGTTGGAAATACTGACATTTTAAATATATTTTCAAAAGGCATTTTTATGCTTAACTCTATTATAACAAAACGAAAATATACTCCTCAAAAATAAAAAAGTCAATTAGTTTGATAAAGAAAAAATCCAGTTCAAATAAAATGAACTGGATTTGTTTATTTAGTGATATGATAGGTAGAAAGTGCTAATAATGTTTGTGAAGGAACATAAAATAGCCAAGCCAAATTAAAACCAGGATGTAATAAGAAATTAATAAATGCATTATTAATATTCAAATATGCATCACTTAAAACAGATAAACCAATGATTGCATCACAACAAGCAAATAAGATTAAACCTATAGAAAATAAAAGATTTTTATTTTCTTTAATAAAACTAAAAATAATATTAGTTATTAGATTTGCATAATAAATAATTGAGACAATAGTTAGTAAATCAGTTTTTTCTTTTAAAACAAGAATTGTTAAAATAATACTAATTAAACAAATAGTACATCTAATAACAAGATGAATTATTTGTTCTTTTTTATTTTGGTCTTTTAATATTTTTATGAAATACATAATTTGGGTTACGTTAAAACATAACATTGCGGGAAGTTGTTTAATAGGATTTAAAACGACTAAAAAGAAATCCGCTAATAAAGTAAAAGCTAAACCTATTGTTATATTAACATTTGATTTAGTTTTTAAAAAAATAATTAATGAATAAAGAAACGCTAAAATAATAGCTGAATAAGAAACTACCGTAGTAACTATTCCTTTTGTTGTTTGAACCAAAATTCCTAGGATTAATTCTAATAAAATGAATATAAATGTAAAATTAATCTTCTTGTATTTTAGTATATACATGTTTTTTTCCAACTGCATTATTTATTTTAGTAAAGACAAAATAAATGATATAAGAAATCAAAACAAAACCAATTAAGTAAATTAGTAAGAAAACAACAAATGGAACAAGGGGATAAATGATATTTAAAAGCGGTAAAGAACACTCAAAATATGGTCCTACATAAAACATATTAAATGATTCATCAATATTTAAGTTTTGAAAAATATGATAAACAGTAATATTTAAGATTACCGCAATACTTAATAATATGCCAAATACTGGTAATCCTTTTAAATAATATTTAAAATCAAATCTTTTTCTTTCATGTACTAAACAAAAGATTCCCATAACAACTTGTGAACCATGGTGAACCATTGTTTGAATGTTAATACCGATTGTTTCGATAAAAACATTTCCTGGATAAATCATTACCGCAAGACCTCCAAAGAATGCAAAAGTTGCGGTATAAGCGATTGCAGATTGATAAATTTTACCATCTTTGAAAAAAGCAATAAGAGGTAAAATATAAAGAGGTGTTGAACACAATTGAAATGGAAAAGCATACCATTGATAATCCCAAGATACAATATCATTTTCATAGTTAAAAGAAAAGTTGATTTGCTTATATACTTCAAGTACAAAAATAACAATCCAAGTAATTAGTATAATTTTCTTAAATGTTTTTTCATTACAATCTTTGAAATAGTGACATAATAAAAAGGTTACCCCAATTACTATTAAAACAAACATAAAGTGAAACCACCCAAAAGTATTTGGTGTAGTCATACTAGAATCTAATAATATTAAAAATCTTTCAAGCCAATTCATAAATAATCTCCATTATAAACTTTCAATATTTTATCATAAGTTATTCAATAATTCAATGGCAAAAAAACTAAAATGCATAAAATTGCTATTAGAAAGCATATTGTTATTTTTATTAAAAAATACATGTGCTTTCTAGTATTAAGAATATGTATTCTATTTGTTAAACACTTGAAAAAAAAACTAATAAATTGTAAAATATATACTGAGATATTATGTAAATAGGTGGGAATATGAAAATACGAAAGATAATATTCGAAAGAATATTGCCAATTTTGTTGATGCTAATCTTAATTGTAAGAATATTTTCTTATAATAATAGTATTTATGCTTATGAAGGTTTAGACTCATCACCTTATTCGAAAGGTATTACTTTAATTACTTTACTTGCGATATGGTTTCAGTTTACCGCGACACTTACTCTTGGATGTAGACCTTTCTTTAATATTAAGAGTCTAAGATTTATTACTAGATTTATTGTTCCAATAACTTATGTTATAAACTTACTATATATTAACTCATGTAGTGTATTATTAACTGGAACTATTGATTTTAATGCATTTAAAACATTGTTGCTTATTGAATGCTTATTAGGTTTTGTAATATGGGGTTATTATTTTATAATCGATCTAAAAGAAAAAGTAACTATTAAGTCAATTTTAGTTATGATTGGTATTTGGTTATTATTGATGATACCAACTATGCCAACATATTTTTTAAAGTTTGCTTTTGGATTAGCAAATCCAATCATAAGTGTAATTGATATTTCATTTGCACATCGAATTTTCTTATACTTAGGTGTTATTGTACCAATGGTAATGTATTTCTTATTAAGAGATAAAGAAGAAGTTATAAGAAGATTTGCATTAGTATTTGTAAGTTGTGGTGTTTTAATTGGCTTTATGGTTGGTTATGATTTTGCTAGTCTTAAAGAACCATGGTCTTGGCCAATTCATTTATGTAATACTGCATTATTTATTATTCCCCTTTGTTTAATATTTAAGTTAAAAAAATTATTCTATTTTACATATTTTATTAACGTACTTGGTGCATTGTTCGCAATGCTTATGCCTAACTATAGTAGTTCGACAAATTTATTTGATCCAGGGCTTATAAGATTCTGGTATAATCACTGGGTTGCATTCTTTATGCCATTACTAATAGTTGCTTTAAAAATCTTTAAACGTCCTAAAATTAAAGAGTTTTACTATTCAATGGTTGGATTCTTTGCATATTTCGTTATTGCTTTAGTATGTAATGTGTTATTTACAGCTATGGGACATGATGTCGATTTCTTCTTTATTAATTCAGATTTTATTGCTGATAAATTAGGTAAATGGGCAGAACATTTATTTGAATTTAATGTAAGTTTAGATGTTATGGGATATCAATTAGTATTTAGACCAATTTATCAAATTCTATTCTTTATCGTTTATGTAATATTAGGATTTGCTGAATGGTTTATTTATGCAGAATTCTTTAGAATTGCGGATAGTCATTATGATTTACATGTACGTTTAGTTGTTAGCAAACAACAAAAATTAGAATATTTGAAAAATTTATCTACTGAACAAAAGGAGGAAATGATGAACAATAATGGTGAGATAAAATTAGAATTAAAGCATTTCTCAAAGAAGTATGGAACTAATAAACATTATTCTGTAAAAGATGCATCATTTGAAGTGTTCGGTGGTGAAATATTTGGTTTCTTAGGTCCAAATGGTGCCGGTAAATCAACAATAATTAAATCAGTTGTTGGTATACAACCACTTAGTGAAGGTGCAATTGAGATTTGTGGTTATGATGTAACAAAAGAACCAACAAAAGCTAAATTCAATGTTGGTTATGTTCCTGACCACTATGCTTTATATGAAAAATTAACAGGTCGTGAATATATAAATTATATTGCGGATATCTTCAATGTTACAGAAGAAGAAAGAAATGAAAGATTAGAAAGATATATTAAAATCTTCCAATTAGAACATGCCATTGATAGTAAGATTGCTACTTACTCTCATGGTATGAAACAAAAGATTACTATTATGTCAGCTTTAGTACATAATCCTAAAGTATGGATTTTAGATGAACCGCTTACTGGGCTTGATCCAAATAGTATTTTCCAAGTAAAAGAGTGTATGAGAATCCATGCCTCTGAAGGTAATATTGTATTCTTTAGTTCACACTTAATCGATATTGTTGAAAAGTTATGTCAAAGAATTGCGATTATTAGAAAAGGTCAAATTCTTTGTGTAAAAACATTAGAAGAAATAGAAGCTACAGGAAAAACATTAGAAGAATTTTACATGCAAACAATTGAACAATTTGATGAAGAAGTTGTAGAGGAAAGAAGTTAATGAAAAACTTAAAGACTCTAGTAATGATGCAACTAAGAAATAAAATTGATTTTAGTTGGGCAAAAACTAAAATGAATATTTTTAGAACATTATTATTTGGTTTTTTAAAATTTGCGATTATAACAGCTATCACTTATGTAGTACTTTATTTATGTCAAGTAATTGGTATCTTTTATTATAGTGAATCACCAAGAATAATGATCTTAGTTGTTACATTTTCATTAATTCTTTCATTGATATCTTGTACAAAAGATTTAATGCTTAATTTATATTTTGCAGAAGATAATAGAGTATTAATTACATTTCCAGTAAATAGTAACATTATTTTCTTATCAAAATTAATTGTATTTTATATCTATGAAATAAAAAGAAGTTTAAGTTTCTTAATACCTATTACGCTTGGTAGTGTAATACTATTAGTTAGTAAAGGATGTGCAAGTCCATTTGCATTCTTATGGATGTGGTTTCCATTACTATTGATAATTGCGATACCTGTATTATTAGGGGCAATTTTATCAATACCTACAATGTATGTATATAAATTCTTTAAAAGATATTCAATTTTACAAGTTATCTTATTTGGTTCTATATTAACTTTAGTTATTATAGCAATCGTTCGATTAATTAATTTGATTCCTGAAAAGATTGACTTAATTAATCAATGGCCTACTATTAAGAAATGGTTATATCAATTCTTAGTTAATGTAGAAGCTAATCTTCCACCAATGCGATTCTTAATAAGAATTATTGTTGGAGAACAAGCAAGTATTGATGCTGATTGTGTAATCAATATTATGACTATTTTAAAGTTTGGTCTATTATTAGTTATCGATTTTGCATTATTAGCATTTGTATATTTACTTGCAAGACCATTATTCTTTAGTATAATGGCTAAAAACTTTGAAGTGAATAAATCACGTCAAAGTCATAATAAGAATGTTAGACATTCTAAATATTTTACATTTGTAAATAAAGAGTTAAAAATTAATTTAAGAACTATATCAATATCTATTAATTATTTAATGGTTTATATAGTTGTTCCAATTCTTATTTTGTTACTAAATGCTTTATATGGGGCAATGGACTTAAAATATTTAGGGGAAATATTAATCTTTACATTTAATATTTTAATTATTTGTTTACCATTGCTTGCATCTAATGCATTAGTTGCGACATACTACAGTCGTGAAGGTAAAGCCGGATATTTGAAAAAAGTTAAACCAATATACGCGTTATATCCACTGTTTACTAAATTGTTCTTTAACTTAATATTATCAATACCTACAGTATTTATAACTGTTTGGATATTTGGCGATTCAGTAGGATTTAATGCATGGAATATAATTATTCTTGGCTTTGCAATATTATTATTACATTATGGGCACATGATATATAGTGCTTTACTTGATGTAATGAATCCACAAAATGAACAATATGCATCAACTGGGGTTGTAAACGATAATCCTAATGAAAATAAATCAACTATTTTAGCATTTATCTTATCATTTGTTTATGCAGTAATCGCATTCATTTTATTCGATGAATCAGGTGTACAACATGGTAGTTATTTACCTGCATGTATTAGAATGTTGATTATTTCTTTAGTTTATTGTACAAGTTGTGTAATATTGTTTATTAAAAAGATTAAAGCTTATTATTATGAGGGGTAGTTGAAAATATGAAAAAATCAGTAATTTTAACTATAAGTATAATATATATTCTAGCAATCGTCGTAGTTGGATTTTTAGGAATAGCTTTAAAAGTTTATAATGAAAAGGTATATGTAGAAAAAATAATATGTATAACAGATGGATATGTAGCTGTTGAGAATGATGAATATTGTGATGGAGTTATTACAGTTCAAAAAAATCAAGAAGTGGTTATTAAATGCCAGGTTGAACCAGATAATGCAACTAATCCAAATCTACGATTTGACTATGATAGTGATGAATTAGGAAAGAAATTTGAGTTTGTAGAAAATGGGGATGGTACATGTACTATCAAAATGTTAGATTCTGGTACGACATTTATTGAAATCGTTCCAACAGATAGAAATTCCAATATATCTTTAAGAATTAAAATTACTTGTAAACCAAGCTTAGAAGATATATTAGGGTAAAAAAGGAGAATTTAATTATGAAATTATTAAAAAAATTAGTTGTTTTAGTTTTATTAGCTTTAGTGACAACTGGATGTGTAGGACAAGCTTCATCTTATAGAATTACTTTTAGAACAAATGGTGGAAGCGAAATTGCACAAATGGAAGTTGTTAAAGGCGCTATTCCAACAAAACCAGAAGATCCTGAAAAAGAAGGCAGTGTATTTGTTGGTTGGTATAAGGATGCTGAATTAACTGAAGAATATAAATTCGATACAGCATTAAATAAGAGTATTATTATTTATGCAAAATGGGCTGAATTATTTACAGTTGCATTTGAAACAAATTGTGATGCAGTAGTTGAACCTGTAGAAGTTAAAGAAGGGGAAGTTGTAAAACGTCCTACTGTAGAAAATGCTGAATTAACTTTAATGGGTTGGTATCTTGATGCTGAATTTGAAAACAGATATGATTTTAATTCTCAAGTTACTAGTGATTTAACTTTATATGCAAAATGGGTTGATACTGCTGAAGTATTTACTGTTGAATTTAATGCTGGTGCTGGTTTTGAAGTAGAACAACAAAATGTTGTATATTCTAATACTGCAACTGCACCTGCTGAATTAAAGAGTACTGCTCATAGAGTAACTGGTTGGTATACTGATGAAGCTTTAACTCAAAAATATGATTTCTCAACAGAAGTATATGAAGATTTAGTATTATATGCTAAATGGGAACAATATGTTTATGTATTATCTACTTCTGCAAACAGAAATTGGGTTGCTTATAATAATAATATTAAAGAACAAACAAATAAAGAAATTGAATATGTTGATAGAACACAACCATACATGGTTGGCGATGACAATGGTTGGAAAGTATTACCAATTTATGAATTAGGTATATTAAATGCAGCTGGTGATGATTTTGATGCATATACTGGTGCATGGCATTTCACTTATAATTTATATGAATTAGTTGGTGGAGAATATGTAGCTGTTAGTGAAGAAGCTTTATTAGTTGATAGTTTTGATAAAGAAAGTGGTTCAATTAATTTTAGTGAAGCTGCTGTTGGTAAATCATTAAAAGTGGAAATCGTTCCAATGTATTTAACAGCAAGACAACAAGCTGCTGATCAAATTGGTAAATATGTAGTTACTTATTATTGTCAAGTTGTTGATGGCTTTAATGCATATACTGCACTTGATTTAGCTTTTGTGGAAAATAGACCAAGTGATGTTGAAGGATATGCAGAATGGGCTGCATTTAAACAAGAACATAATTTAGATGCAAATTATCATCCAGCAAATGTAATTTTACATGCTAATATTAAAGTTACAAAAGAAGATCTTCCAAAAGAATTCTTCTATAATGAAGGTGATAGTGATTTATCACCATCACATTCTGATTATGCTAGAACATTAGGTTCATTAAGAGACTATGTTAATTTATATCATCATCATGCAGTTGGCGCAGAATTTGGTTTATACGGTAACTATTTCAATATGGATACTTCAACTCTTCCTCTTGTTACAAGAGAAAATGATAATATTACTGCAGAAGGTACAGTAATTAGTCACTCTGTAATCTTACACTTTAATGGTGATGCAACTGGTAAAGTTAATGTTAAGAATATTTCATTCTTAGGAAATGCTCCTAAAGTTGAAGAAAAACAAAAAGCTGGTGGATTAATTTTAGTTCAAGTACAAGGACCTGAAGCAATGGTTAAAAACACATTATCTACTGGATTATTTATTGCCTTCTTCCCAGAACTTACAAAAGCTCAAATGACTGTTGAAGATTCTAAATCTTATGATTCATTCAACTCATTCTTATATAACTGGGGTAGTCCATTATTTACTGTTAAAAACTGTACATTTGAAGGTGCTGGTGGACCAATTTTAATTCAAGACCATGTTAGACCTGGAGAAGCAGATGAAAGTATTGCTCATACAGAATTTATTGATTGTACATTAGATTCATATGTTGCAGGTACAGAAGGTTGGTTCTCTGTAGTTAACGCAACTATACTTGTTCCACAAATTAAACAATTAGACCAAATCTTAAATGCCTATGGTAAAACTTTCTTAACTCCAAATCCTAGTGATCCATCAATTTCATACTTTAACTTTGTAAGTATTATTAAATCAGGTAATGCTCAATCATTTACAGGTGAAAAAGTTCAAGGTTCATTAACTTATAATGATGTAGTATTTGATTTTGGTGCAACTAATCCATATTTACAAACTGTTTTAGATCAAACTTTTACTTTAGGTGCTCCAACATTCCAAGGTGATAAAGTTGAAGGTATCAATGGTTTTGGTTACTTTAATGGTACATATTTAGTAGATGCTCAAGGTAATCCAATTACGGATCCAACTAATAATTTATTTACTGGTGATTATATTGGTATTTACTATAGTGGTATGTGTATTGTATTTAAATTATACGATTTACAAGCATAAAAAATAAGTGGTAGAATTTCTACCACTTTTTTTATATGATAATATCTGAGATTTCTTCAATTAAAATATGTTCAAAATATTTTTCTTCTAAAGGAATCCATTCATTAATAAATTTTTCTTTTAAACTTCTGTTATTAATTCTTTTTAATTGAGTTTCTTTATCAACATAAAGATAAGCAATTTTATCAATTAATTCTCTAAAGTATATAGATGCCGAATATACCCCTTCTAAAATTACTTTATCTTTTAAGATTATTTCTTTAGTATAATACTCTTGTTTACTACAATCAAATGCAGAATAAGAAAAGACTTCTAGATTGCGCTTTAAGGCCTGTTTTAGCTCCACTAGCATCTTTTTAACTAGTTCATAATTAATGTTTCCACCTATTTCATTAAGTCTTTCTTTTGTCTTTAAATTAATAGGTAAGAAGAAGTCATCAATTGGAATAACTGTATATTTATGCTTTAATTTAGAAGTAATAGTAGACTTCCCACTAGCACATCTACCTTCTAGACTAATAATAGTTTTATTAGGTAATAAACTTAAATAATTATCTAATTGAATAACTTTGTGTTCAATAGTTAATAAAGAACTCTTAATTATACGGTAATGAGGTAAATAAGAACTTCTATAAATATCTGAATGAGATACTGGTAAATAATTATAGTCTTTTAAATCTTCTTTTGATAAAAAGTTATTTAAAGTTTCTTTTAATAAACTTAAATCTTGATTAAGACTTAAAGATTTAAAAAATAAATCAACAAATAAATCTAAAGAATTAAAATATTGATAATATTTATGAATATCCATTCTTACATAATTAGTTCCAATATATTCGTATAAGTTATTATTTAAATTATGATTTTCTTCTAGTTCTTTTTGAAGATAATTTAAGACTCTATTTTGATCACTAATAATATGATTAGGCCCTAAAGTTTCTTGATAGATTAGTTTAATAATATCTTGATTAGTCATTTTCGGGTATTTCTTCAAATGATACTTTAAGAATAACATCTATATCACCTCTTATATTATTTTAACAAAATAATCTAAATAATTCAATTAATATAATTAAGTAGATAAAAAGAATAACCTATGATATAATAAATACATTATGAGGTGTAATATGTTAGAAAAATTATTAAAAAATGTAATTATTCATAAAGATCAAGGGTATGCATTATATTACTATAATAATGGTAAGGTTATAGAAAAAACCAATGGTGTTTTAAAAGAAGAAAATAGTAATCCAATAACATTTGATTCTAATTTTCGTTTAGCATCGGTTACTAAACATTTTATTGCTTATGGTATTGTATCGTTAATAAAACAAGGTTTAATTAGTTATGATACAAAGGTAAGTCAAATATTTAATGAATTACCTAGTTATTTTAATGAAATATCTATTAAGAATCTACTTAATCATACATCAGGTATATATGATTATGAAGATATGGAACATGATGATACACAAATAAAAGATCAAGATATTTTAACTTTTTTAAAGAAAACCAATACTACTTATTTTAAAGTAGGTACAAAATATAAGTATAGTAATACAGCTTATGTTTTACTAGGTTTAATTATTGAAAAAGTATCTAGTAAAGATATTAGTACTTTTATTGAAGAAGAAATTTTTCAAAAAGCTAAAATGCATAATTCCAAAGTAAATATTGAAGGAGTTACTAATATTAAAAATCGCGCATATGGTCATATAATTGAAGATGACATATTAAAAGTAAAAGACCAATATTGGTGTAGCGCAACAATTGGGGATGGAGGCTTATATTCTTCTGTTAATGATTTAAAGAAATGGGCAGTGTATTTGTCAAAAAGTGAAAACTTTGTTGATATGAAGATACCTAATTATATAAATGAAGAAGAATATAATGAATATGGTTTAGGTATTAGAATTATTAAACACAATGGAAAAGAAATATATTATCATTGTGGAGATACAATAGGAACTAATACTTTGTTTTTATTTTCAATAGATTTAAAGATTTGTCTAATTTTCTTAACAAATATTAATAAAGTTGATACAAGTATTTTAAAAGATAATTTACTTCTTAATTTGTAAAAAAAAGTCGAATGGTATATAATAGTAATAGTTATTAAAAAAAGAGGTTAGTAAATATGGCAGGAATTAAATTTTTTAAAGAAGACAATTTACCTTTAGAAATGCATAAGGTAAGAATAGTACAAAAACTTAATTTATTACCAATTGAAAAAAGATTAGAAGCAATTAAAGAAGCTGGAAATAATACATTTTTACTTCGTAATAGTGATGTTTATTTAGATATGTTAACTGATAGCGGAACTAACGCAATGAGTGATAGACAACTAGGTGCAATGATGGTTGCGGATGATTCATATGCTGGTAGTGCAACATATTATCGTTTAGAAGAGGCTGTAAGAAAGTTCTGTGGAAAACAATATATGTTACCTGCTCACCAAGGAAGAGCATGTGAACATATTTTAGCAAAAACTTTAGTTAAACCTGGTGATGTAGTTCCAATGAACTATCACTTTACAACTACAAAAACACATATTAATTTATGTGGTGGTAGAGTTGAAGAATTATTTACAGAAGAAGCGGTTAAGTTAGTAAGTGATCATCCATTTAAAGGAAATATGGATATTCAAAAATTAATTGCTTTAATTGAAGAAGTTGGGGCTGAACATGTGCCATTTGTTCGTTTAGAAATGGGAACAAACTTAATTGGTGGTCAACCAATTAGTTTAGCAAACATTAAAGAAGTATCTAGTGTTTGTAAAAAATATGGTATTTTATTAATGATTGATGCCTCACTTATTACAGATAATCTATATTTTAATAAGACAAGAGAAGAAGAATGTAAAGATATGAGTATTGCGGAAATTGCTTTAGCAATTTGTAACTGTGCAGATATCATTTATTTTTCAGCTCGTAAACTTGGTAGTGCTAAAGGTGGCGCTATTGTTGTAGATGATAAGAACTTATATGATCAAATGAAAGTTTTAATTCCAATTTATGAAGGTTTCTTAACATATGGTGGTATGTCTACAAGAGAAATGGAAGCTGTAGCGATTGGTTTAGAAGAAGCAGTTGATATGGATATGATTTCTCATGGTCCAGAATTTATTAAAGAATTTGGTCGTTTATTATCTTCATATAATGTACCAATTGTAACTCCAACTGGTGGTCTTGGAATTCACTTAAATGCTAGAGAAATCGTGGGTCATATTCCAGGTGAACAATATCAAGCAGCAGCACTTGCGGCAGCTATCTATATTGTTAGTGGTGCAAGAGGTATGGAAAGAGGAACATTAAGTGAAGAAAAAAATCCTGATGGATCTGAACATATCGCAGCTTGTGAACTAGTTCGTTTAGCTCTTCCAAGAAGAGTATTTACACTATCTCAAATTCGTTTTGTTGCCGATCGAATCGCTTGGTTATATGAAAATAGACACTTAATTGGTGGACTAAGATTCGTTGAAGAACCAGAAGTTATGCGTTTCTTTATTGGTCGTTTAGAACCAATTGGAAATTGGCAAGAAGAGTTAGTTAAGAAGTTTAAAGAAGACTTTGGAGAAAGTTTATAAAAGATAAAACTACAAGAAATTCTTGTAGTTTTTTATTTCTTTACTTAATAATAATTTCCTATAGACTTGATTTTGTATGAATGATATGATATACTATTTAAAAGAAAAAAGGTGATGTTATGAAACATTTAGGAACAAAATTAATCGAAACAAAAAGACTAATACTTAGAAAACCAAAAGTAAGTGATGCAGATGATATGTTTAATAATTGGGCTAGTAGTCAAGAAGTAGCTAAATTTATGTCTTGGAAAGCTCAAGAAAAAATCGATGATGCGATTGAATTATTAACTATTTGGGAAAAAGAAGCAGAAGAATTAAATAAATATAATTGGTTAATTGAACTAAAAGAAATTAATCAAGCAATAGGTGGAATTTCTGTTGTTAATTTTGATGAAAGAACATCTTGTGCTATGATTGGTTATTCAATTGGGACATCTTGGTGGGGTAAGGAAATTGTTAAAGAAGCACTAACAGAGGTTATTAAATATTTATTTGAAGAAGTTGGCGTTAATCAAGTATGTGCAAGTCATGATCCAAGAAATCCAAACTCTGGTAAAGTTATGAAAAAATGTAATATGCACTATGATGGCACATTTAGACAAACTTATATTAATAATCAAGGTATTTGTGATGAAGTTTGGTATAGTATTTTAAAAGAAGATTATTTTAAAGAAAAAGACATTTGGGATGTTTTATATAACAAAGCATTAAGCGTTTTAAATCCCGTCCATTATAATTCATTTGTTGAAGCAGGAGGAGTTGCATCAGCCATTCAAACAATTGATGGCAATATTTATCTAGGTGTTTGCATTGATACTTGTTCTAGTCTTGGAATGTGTGCTGAACGTAATGCCATTGGGAACATGCTAACACATGGTGAAAATAGAATTAAAAGAATTATTGCGGTAATGAGTGATAAAAAAGTAGGATCTCCATGTGGAGCTTGTAGAGAAATGTTAATGCAATTAGATCCATCTAATCAAGAATTAGAAATTCTAGTTGATATTGATACAAAAGAAACAATAAAATTAAAAGATTTACTTCCTGCTTGGTGGGGAGAAAATAGATAGTTATTTTTAAGAATAATTTTAAACCGAAGTTAATATGAATTAATAGAATATTCATTTGACAAAAAAGTTGTGTTATGTTAAAATAATAGCGTTGAAATATCCCTAAAAGGGGAGTAGCATATAGTTTTACTATGTTATATTCGTCATCACGTCGTATTTATACACCGGATATAACAGAACGATTCTTCGTTAATGCAAGACCTTTTACTAAAAATTAGTGAGGGGTCTTTTTATTTGTATAAGGAGGAAATATGAACGCAAATAAAAGTTTTGAACAAGTGGCTCAAGAGTTAAACACAAATATCTTAACTGGTTTAACTGAAGAAGAAGCTCAAAAACGTCTTAATGAGTATGGACCAAATGCTTTAAAAGAAGCAAAGAAAACACCATTAATCGTTAAATTTTTAAGTCAATTTAAAGATTTCATGGTAATTATTTTATTGATTGCTGCAGTAATATCTGTAGTGATTAATCCAGAAGATTGGATTGAAAGTATTATTATTTTAGTAGTAGTATTGATTAATGCAATCCTTGGTACTTGGCAAGAAAGTAAAGCCGAAAAATCACTTGAAGCTTTAAAGAAATTAAGTACACCAAACGCAAAAGTATGGCGTGGCGGTCATTTAATCTCAGTTAAATCAATGGATTTAGTTCCAGGTGATATTATTAATGTAGAAGCTGGGGATTTCGTTCCAGCTGATTGTCGTTTAATTGAAGCAGTTTCTTTAGTAGTAGATGAATCTGCTTTAACTGGTGAATCTGTTCCAGTAACAAAAGATATTAAAACTATTGAAAAAGAAGATGTATCTTTAGGTGATATGCATAACTGCTTATTCTCATCTACTTATGTTACATATGGTCGTGGTAAAGCAATTGTTACAGGTACAGGTATGAATACTGAAATTGGTAAGATTGCTTCATCACTTATGGAAAGTGAAAAAGAAGTTACTCCACTACAATTAAAACTAGATCAAATTGGTAAATTTATTGGTTTTATTTGTATTATTGTTTGTGTAGTAGTTCTAGGTATGGAATTACTTGGAGGTACTGAATTTGGTGATGCCTTTATGACAGCTATTGCTTTAACTGTTGCATCAATTCCTGAAGGTTTAGCAACTGTTGTTACGGTTGTACTTGCAATTGGTGTTGAAAAAATGGTTAAACGTCAAGCTATTGTTAAAAAATTACCAGCTGTTGAAACATTAGGTTGTGCCTCAGTTATTTGTAGTGATAAGACTGGTACTCTTACACAAAACAAAATGACTGTAGTTGAATATTACAATAATGGTTTACATAATTTTGAAGAAGAATTATCAGATGATGCTTCTAAAATGTTAGAATTCTTTAGTATTTGTACTGATGCATCATCTACTATAGTTGATGGTGTGAGAAAAGACATTGGAGATCCAACTGAGGTTGCATTAATTATTGCATGTCAAAATTATGTTAAAAACCCTATTTATGATCAATATCAACGTATTGAAGATTTACCATTTGATAGTGATCGTAAAATGATGACAGTTATTTTAGATTATAATGGAAAATATTTAGTTATAACTAAAGGTGCTCCAGATATCGTAATGGCAAATAGTATTCATACAAGTGAAGAAGAAGCTCAAATGCTAGATGCTAATAATCAAATGGCTGATAAAGCATTAAGAGTATTAGGGGTTGCATATAAAATAGTAGATGCACTACCTACTGAATTAACACCTGCAACTGTTGAAACTGGTTTAACATTCTTAGGTTTAGTTGGTATGATTGACCCTGCAAGACCAGAAGTAAAAGATGCAATTGGTGTTGCTACTACTGCTGGTATTCGTACAATTATGATTACAGGTGACCATGTATCAACTGCAAAAGCTATCGCAAAACAACTTAATATTTTAAGAGAAGGCGATATAGCTTTATCTAGTGCAGAATTAAAATTATTATCTGATGAAGAACTATATGAAAATATTGAAAAATATTCAGTATATGCCAGGGTTGCACCAGAAGATAAAGTACGTATCGTTAAAGCATGGCAAACAAAAGGTCATGTTGTTGCGATGACAGGTGATGGTGTTAATGACTCTCCAGCTTTAAAACGTGCTGATATTGGTTGTGCAATGGGTATTACAGGAACAGACGTTGCTAAAGAAGCTGCTGACGTTGTACTTGTAGATGATAACTTCCAAACAATTGTTAGTGCAGTTCATCAAGGTAGAGGAATTTATGCTAACATTAAAAAAGTTGTTAAATACTTATTATCTAGTAACATTGGTGAAGTATTAACTATCTTCTTAGCCTCACTTATTTCGTTAGTAGTTCCATCTCTTAACTTTGGTGTTCCACTACTTGCAATTCATTTATTATGGGTTAACTTAATCACAGATAGTTTACCGGCATTTGCTCTTGGTACTGAAGATCCTGAAGATGATATTATGAATCAAAAACCTCGTCCAAAAGAAGAAAGCTTCTTTGCACATGGTATGGGTTCATCAATTATTCTAGAAGGTATCATGGTAGGTCTATTGACACTAGCCGCATATGTTATTGGTCATTCAATTAATCCATTAAGTTATTTAGGTCAAACAATGGCATTTGTAACTTTATCTAGTGCTCAATTATTCCACTCATTTAATGTTAAGAGTGATAAGACAATTTTTAATAAACATTTATTCCAAAACAAATATTTAGTAGGTTCATTTATTTTAGGTATTGCATTACAAATGTGCATTATTTATATTGCACCACTTGCATCTATCTTTAAAGTAATTCCATTAGAACCTGTTCAATTATTAATTTGTTTAGGTTTATCTGCTTCAACAATTTTAATTGTTGAAATTGCTAAGTTAATACTTAGATTGAAAAATAAGAAGAATTAATTAAAAAATCTCAAGAGTTTCTCTTGAGATTTTACTTTATCTATTTAGTTTTAGATAAATTATGTTTACAAATTAGATAATTAGTGATATAATAGTATCAATAAAAAAGGAGAATCATATGAAAAGATTTTTTACAGTATTATTTTTAGTTGTTACCATTTTATTATTAACCAGTTGTAAACCAAATTATCAAAAATATCATGATTGGTTATATGACGAAATTCCATTCGAAATAACAGAAAATATTACTTTACCACAAATGACTAAAGATGAAAAATATACTATTCGTTGGAGAAGTAATAATTCTAATATTATGAATAACTTTGGTGTTTATAAACAACCATTTGAATCAGTAGAATTTAAATTACATTATACTTTAGTTGATAAAAAAGGTAATGAAGTATATACTAATTCATTGCTATGCTATGCATTAGGAATAATAGAACAAGATACTAGAATTTAGTTATGAAAAAAGTATTATTTATATATATATTATTGTTTGTAGGAGTAGTGTCTTTTAGTTGTTTAAAAAACAACTATTCGAAAATAGAAGAACTTCCTAGCTATGAAGATCCAATAACTAATAAATTATCTTTTATGGTTAGTTATACAAAATACCATGTATATACAAATACAAAGAATCCTTCTTTAATAGGAACTTATGATGGTATTGATGAATATGAGTTTGTAGAGTATTTTGGACCTGTAACTTTATCTTTATCACTTTACTATATTGAAGCTTGTTTTGGTAGATTGTATGTTCATAATGAAAGATTATTTTATACAATAATTGATGGTAAGTATCAATACTATAAAATAGTTGGTGAGAAAGACTTTTCATTTTTTTGTAGATAATAAAAGGAATAATATTAATTATTATTCCTTTTTTAATTTGACCAATATATAAAAAAGTGGTATAATATTTGACAAAGAGGTATCAAAAAATGTGGTTATATGTATTATTATTCATAGTAGGATTAGTATTATTAATTAAGGGGGGAGATTGGTTTGTTGATGGTGCAACAGGAGTTGCTCACAGATTTCATTTACCTGAATTATTAATTGGTGCAACAATTGTATCAATTGGTACTACTTTACCAGAAGTTATGGTTTCTGCAACATCAGCTGCAACAGGTCATGGTGAAATTGCTTATGGTAATGCAATCGGATCAATTATTTGTAACACAGCTTTAGTTGCTGCAATTACTATTGCGATAAAACCAGCTAAAATTGAAAGAAAATCTTTAATAGTTCCTGTAATCTTTTTTGGAATAGCTGCAACATTTTATTCACTTGTTGCATATCTTACAGGTTATTTTGCAAGATGGGTCGGAATTGTATTACTTTGTATTTTTATTGCATATATAACTATTCAAATATTAATGATTAGAAAACAACCAAAAGAAGAAGTTCAAGAATTAGTTGAAGAAAATGAAGAAAAGAAAGATTCTTCAATTCTTAAAGAAATCTTTTTAATTGTTATTGGTGCTGCATTGATTGCAATAGGTGCTGATTTATTAGTTGATAATGGATCTTTGATTGCTAAAGAAATTGGTGTTCCAGAATCAGTTATTGCATTAACTTTTGTTGCTCTTGGAACATCACTTCCTGAACTTGTTACTGCAATTACATCTTTAGTTAAAGGACATGGTTCTTTATCTTTAGGAAATATCATTGGTGCAAACCTTTTTAACTTAATATTAGTATCTGGTGTCGCAACAACAATATCTCCATTTATTGTACCAGCATCTAAAATGGTTTTTGGAATTAACTCATCACTTCTAATTGATATACCTATAGTATTTATTGTAATGGGTTTAATGTTAATACCTGCATTAATTAGAGGAAAACTCTCTAAATGGCAAGGTATTGTCTTATTAGTTATTTACTTAGCATTTACAATTTTCCAATTTGTAATATAGGAGAAATTATGAAAAAGAAACTCTCAATGATATTGTTTGTTTCCTGGAGTATATTAGTAGTATTAATTTTAACTTTTGGAACAACGGTTGCGGGAAAGATTACGAAGTTCGCAACCAATATCATCCATAGTCAATTTCAAAAATTAACGGATGTTGAAATCTTTTTAGAAGATGAATACATTATTGAAAAAAGTTATCAATTAGAATATAAAACATATCCTGAAAACAATTATGATAAAGGGATTGTTTTTACATCACTAACACCTGAAATATTTACTATTAAAGATGGAGGAATAATTACAGGATTAAGAACAAATCAAGATAAGACTGTTGGAAAGTTATTAATTACTTCTAATAAATATCCAAAATTTAGAAAAGAAGTTGAGATTAATTTTACGAAGGTCTATCCTGAAATTGTTGACTTTTATATATTAGATAAATGTAATCAAGTAATATCAACTAATAAATTATATTTAGGATTAAATTATTACTTTTATTCAAAATTAGAATTAAATAATGATCCTAAAGCTTTAATAACTGAAAAACAATGTGAATATATCTATGATGAAAAATACTTTACTTATGTTGGAGATGGATATAAAGGTATTTATTTAAAAACAAAAGTTGATAATTTTAAAGTTGGGGATAGTTTTGAACCAATAACAACATCAATACAAATGAAATACAATGATGAAATAATTAAAACTTATGAAGTTACAATTAATCCACTAGATTTAGTTGATTCTTATGATTCTGTTAAATTAAATTATTCATATGATACTATTGAAATAACAGATGATATATTTGTAAATGATCAATATTTTGTTAAACTATATAAAGATGATGAAGAAGTTCAAATGCCATATACATTGGAAACAAGTAATATAGATATAATGGAAATTACTCAAAACGGTTTATTTTTCCATAAGAATGGTTTAGTTGATTTGACAATCATTTTAGAAAATGGAGAAAAAAAGACTTATCCTATTAGAGTAAGAAATCATTTAGTTGAACCTATTATATCTAACATTAATTATAATGAAGAAGGTAAAGGTGTTTTATTAACTGAATCAAATAATGCAATTCTAATTAAATTTGATAAAGAAGTCAAATATCAAGAATGGTCTTATGAATTAATAACAGATATTGAGAAAGTACAAACTGACCAACAAAAAGATAAACTAAACATCGTAACAATGAATACAGGAAGTGCTAAGTTAAAAATTATTGTAGATGATGGTTTTGAAGAACCAATTATTAAAGTTATTGATTTAATAATCATTCAAAATCCTCATGGAAAATCAAGAATATCTAGAATATTTGGATTTATCTTGGGTAAATTTGCTGGTCACTTTTCATTCTTTATATTACAAGCAATTTTAGCTTTTTGGATGATGTATTATTACAAGGGTAAAAAACAATGGTTAAATGTTATTATTTTCTTATCATTTGGATTGTTTATTGCATCACTTACAGAATTTATTCAACTATTTATACCTGGAAGAAGTGGGAAAATAATTGATGTATTATTAGATATGTCGGGCTATTTACTTGGAACATTAGTAGCATATTTAATATATTTACTAATAAAAAAGAAAAAAATGAAAGAAGGAATCAAAAATGAAAAATAGTCAAAAAATTCAAAAATTAACAATCTTAGCGATTCTATCTGCATTAATTGTTGTACTTGCATTTATTCCTGTAAGAATCTTTTTCGAAATAACTTTAACAATTATTCCAATTGCGGTTGGGGCTATTGTATTAGGTCCTACTGCTGGATTAATTTTAGGAGGAGTATTCGGCGTTGTAAGTTTTTTACAATGTTTAGGATATAGCCCACTAGGAGTTGCATTACTTTCAATTAATCCATTTTTAACATTTCTTGTATGTGTTCCAACAAGAATGTTAGCTGGTTACTTACCTGGTTTATTATATAAAGTATTTACTAAAAATGAACAAAACAAAACTTTATTTGGAATTATTTGTTCTTTCTTAGTACCACTTTTAAATACAGTATTCTTTATGGGAACATTAGTACTATTCTTCTATAATAGTAGTACTATTCAAGGTTATGTAGATTTATTAAAAGCGGCTAATCCATTCCACTTTATCTTATTATTTGTAGGAGTAAATGGTTTAGTAGAAATCTTAGTTGGTGTTTTAGTAAGTTTCCCAATTATTAAAACATTAGAAAAAATTCGAAATAATTTATAAAAGGTGAACAAATTGTTCACCTTTTATTGTTTTATTTCTATATAATTATAAATATATTCTTCTAAAGTTAAATTGTTTTCATAAATAAAAGTACTAATACTTCCAACATAACGAAAATGCCATGGTTCATAGGCATAACCTGTAATATCTGTTTTATCTTTAGGATATCTTAAGATAAAACCATATTTATATGCATTCTTTTCTAAATATTCATAAGCTTTTGTTTTAGTACTTGTTAATCCTTCGTCAATTGTGCTTATATCAACCGCAAGTCCTGTTTGGTGTTCAGAATAACCAGGGACTGCTTTATATAAATTATCAAAAGTTGGAGTTGTCTTCCAAAGTGATAATTGTTTATCATAAGAACGATACGCTGAATAAAGTAAGAGATCAATATTTTGACTTTTCGCGTCCATAAAGAGTAATTCTAAATTTGTTAAAGCAACTTTATCTAACATCATTATTTCATTCGTTCTTTTCACAAAATTGATATTTTTTACTTCTACTAAGTTTTTAGGTATAAAGTCTTTTGTTAATCCATGAAGTTTATTAACTAAAAGAATATCATTATAATATATTTGATTATAACTAGTAGTGTAAAATGTAGGATGATTAATAAGATTTAAGGTTAAAATATAAGAATTATTAGTTTTGTATAGTTCATAGTAATCCTTTAAATGATTTGGATTATAACTTTTATAACTACTAATATTTTTTTTAAATGTTATAAAGTCACTTCTACATGAAGATAATAAGAATAAGAAAATAATAATTAAGATTTTTTTCATATAAACCTCTTATTTATTATTTGTTTATTTTTTATTAAATATACAGGATATACAGGATAAAAATAATAAAATATTAAATAAGTTTTCAAAAAAGACAATTTGTGGTAAAATAAGAAAGTGAGGAAAATGGCTATGAAAAAAAGTATCGTATTATTAGATGGTAATAGTTTAATGTTTAGAGCATATTACGCTACTGCTTATACTGGAAATTTAATGCAGTCAAGTAGTGGAATATATACTAATGCTTTATATGGATTTGTTAATATGTTAAATAAAATCAAAGATACGTTTGATTGTACTTATATGTTAGTAGCCTTTGATAAAGGAAAAGCGACATTTAGACATCTTGCCTTGTCTACATATAAAGGTACTAGAAAACATATGCCTGAAGAACTTGCAATGCAGATACCTTTAATTAAAGAATATTTAGATGTTTTAGGTATTAAAAGATTAGAATTAGATGATTATGAAGCCGATGATATCGTTGGTTCTATGGCACGTCTTGCAAGTAACAATGATTTTGAAGTAGTTTGTTTATCAGGTGATAAAGACTTACTTCAACTTGTAAATAATAATATTACCGTAATGTTAACAAAAAAAGGGATTACGGATTTAGATGAATATACAGTTTTCAATTTTAAAGAAAAAATGGGTTTTGATGCTAATCAAATGATTGATTATAAAGCAATGATTGGAGATAATTCTGATAATTTAGAAGGAGTTAAAGGAATTGGACCAAAAACTGCTGTTAGTTTACTTACAAAATATCATGACATTGATGGAATCTATCAAAATCTTGATAATTTAACTCCAAAAGTAAAAGAAGCATTTATAAGTGGTGAGGAAGTTTGTAGACAAACAAAATTTTTAGCTACAATTTATCAAGATATTAATTTTGATTTTTCATTAGATGACTGTTTAGTAAAAGAAGTTAATAATGAACTTTTAAGAAGTTTTTATGAAAGAGTTGAATTTACTTCTTTTATTAAGAAGATGACTTTTGAAACAAAAGTAGAAGAAAAAAAAGATATTAAGAAGTATTATAATGATGTTGAATTATTAACAAGTTTATTAGATCAAACTGATGAGTTTTATTTTGATGTTGAATTAGATGGTGAAAACTATCATAATGCGAATGTTTTAGGAATTAGTTTTGTTGTTGATGATAAAGGTTTCTTTATTGACAAAGGTGTTTTCCTAAATAGTGATTTAAATAAATATTTTGAAAGTATTGAATATGCTAAAAATACATTAGATTCAAAAAAAGCTTATGTTGCATTGAAATATTTAGGAATTACTTTAAGAAATGTTGTATTTGATACAATGGTTGGTATTTATTTAGTAAATACTAATTATATTAATGGTGACTTAAAAAGTATATTAGAACATTTTGGTAGCGTAAATTTAAAATATACTGAAGAAGTATATGGTAAAAAAAGTGTTTATGTAGTTCCGGATTTTGAAGTTTATGCAAATTATAGTATCGATAAATGTGTCTGTGTTAAAGAATTAAAGAGTGTTATTTTAAAACAATTAGAAGAATTAGAATTAATAAAGTTATTTAAAGATATTGAATTACCTCTTGCTAGTATCTTAGGTGATATGGAATATACAGGATTTAAAATTGATTTAAATCGTCTTGAATCAATTGGAGAAATTTTTAATGAAAAGATTAAAACGATTGAAAAAGAAGTGTATGAACTTGTTGGTAAAGAATTTAATATTGCCTCACCTAAACAATTAGGCGTAATATTATTTGAAGAATTAAAAGTTGGAAAAGCAAAAAAGAATAAAACAGGATATTCAACTAGTGCCGAAATCTTAGAAAACTTAAGAAATGAACACCCAGTAATTCCTTTAGTTTTAGAATATCGTAAATATGCTAAACTTTATTCAACTTATGTAAGTGGTTTAAAAGCTGTAATTCATAATGATAGTAAAGTTCATACAATTTTCAAACAAACTTTAACTTCTACTGGAAGACTATCAAGTACTGAACCAAATATTCAAAATATTCCAATTCGTACAGAAGAAGGTAAAATTATTAGAAGTGCATTTGTGCCAAGTCATAATGATGGAATTTTAGTTACTGCTGATTATTCACAAATAGAACTAAGAATACTTGCGGAAATGTCTAATTGTGAAGAAATGATTAATGACTTTAATCATGGTTTAGATTTACATACTTCTACAGCTTCAAAAATTCATAATGTCAAATATGAAGAAGTTACTAAAGAAATGCGTAGGGTTGCAAAAGCAGTTAACTTTGGAATTGTTTATGGCATGAGTGATTGGGGATTATCTGAAACATTACATATATTACCAATTGATGCCGCAATCTTTATTGAAAAGTATTTTGCGATTTATCCAGAGATTAAAACATTCTTAGATAAGCTAGTAAAAGATGCTACAAATAATGGCTATACTAAGACTTTATTTGGAAGAAGAAGATATATACCTGAGTTATCATCAAGCAATCATGCTTTAAAAATGTTTGGAGAAAGAACAAGTATGAACGCTCCAATTCAAGGAACGGCTGCTGATGTAATTAAGATTGCGATGATAAATGTATATAATAGATTGCAAAAAGAACAATTAAGTAGTAAAATGATAGCACAAGTACATGATGAGTTAATCATTGATGTTATTAAAGAAGAACAAGCAATTGTTGAAAAAATATTAAAAGAAGAAATGGAAAATGCTGTATCTTTAAAAGTAAAACTTTTTGTGGAAGTTGAAAGTGGTACAACATGGGATTTAAAATAGGAGAAAATTATGGAAAAACAATATGATGTAATTTTAGTAGGAGCAGGACCAACTGGGATATTTGCTGCTTATGAATTAATGTTAAAAGCTCCAAACTTAAAAGTATTATTAATTGATAAAGGACCAGATATTTATAATCGTAAATGTCCAATTCTTTTAAAGAAGATTGATAAATGTCCAAAAAATAAAAAAGGGAATGCCGGATGTTTTCCAGCTTGCTCAATGACTTCAGGCTTTGGTGGATGTGGTGCTTACTCTGATGGTAAGTTTAATATTACATCTGAATTTGGTGGATGGATGACAGATTATCTACCAGAAGAAGAAGTAATTGAATTAATTAAATATGTTGACCAAATTAATTTAAATCATGGTGCTCCAAAAGAAATTACTGATCCACATACACAAGAAGTTTTTGATATTGAAAAAAGAGCTGCAGCAGTAGGTTTAAAACTATTACGTAGTGAAGTAAGACATTTAGGGACTGAAATTAATTTAAAAGTATTAGAAAATATTTTTGAAGAAATGAAACCACATATTGATTATGCTTTCGCAACTGATGTATCAGATATTATTGTAGAAGATGGTAAAGTAGTTGGAATTGTATTATCAAATGGTGAAGAAGTTAAAACAAGATATTTACAACTTGGTGTTGGTAGAAGTGGTTCTAAATGGTTAAGCAGTACTTTATCTATGCATGGTGTTGAATTTACAAATAATAAAGTTGACGTAGGTGTACGTGTTGAAACTAATAATATTATTATGGATGAAATTAATCGTAATTTATATGAAGGTAAATTCATTTTCAATACAAGTGTAGGTACAACTGTAAGAACATTCTGTTCTAATCCATCAGGTCACGTTGTAGTTGAAAACCATAATGGTGTTATGGTATGTAATGGTCACTCATTTAGTGATGAAAAATTAGGAAGCAAAAATACAAATTTCGCATTATTAGTTTCTAATGAATTTGAAGATCCATTTAATGACCCTAATAGATATGCAGAAGAAATCTCAAAATTAGCTAATAGATTATCTAATGGTGGTGTAATTGTTCAAAAATACGGAGATATCTTAAAAGGTAGAAGATCGACACGAAAACGTATTAATGAAGGTTTCGTAAAACCAACTTTAAAAGAAGCAATTCCTGGTGATCTTGGTTTAGCATTACCATACAATATTATGAAGTCATTAATTGAAATGATGGAAGCGCTAAATTATATTACTCCTGGTATTGCGAGCGATCATACATTATTCTATGGTGTAGAAGCTAAGTTCTATAGCGATCGTCCAAAAGTAAATAGTAATTTTGAAACAAAGATTACTAATCTATATGTTGGTGGAGATGGTGCTGGTATTACTAGAGGTCTTGCACAAGCTGGCGCAAATGGTGTTAAAATTGCAAGAGCAATCATTGAAAAAGAAAATAAATAAATTAAAGGTTTACTTCTAATTAGAAGTAAACCTTTTTTTAAGAGAATATTGACATTATAAAAAAACAAATGATATAATATAATTGAATATAAGGGAAATTGATTAATGGAAGGAGAAAATATGAAAAAAAAGCTATTTTTTATACTAATCACTTTTATGTTTTGCTTTTCTTTAATATCATGTGATTTTGACATTAATACTTCATTAAGTGAAGAAAAAGCAAAAGATTCAATTATTCACTATTATCACAAATTATCTAAAGAAAAGTATGATATTACTTTAGATGATGTTGAAGTTTATCATTATTATGGGGAGTACAATGGGTATTATATTTCAATTGTACAACACAATAAAGAACAATTTTCAAAATATACTGAGTTTAAATATATTGATGATGTTGAGTTTATTTATTGTAGTTCTAATGAATATTCAGCATGGAAAGATGGAAAATTCTATTCATTAGAAGAACTTTATGAAAATAATGAAATAACTAAAGAAGAATTAAGTAAAATTTCTAAGTCATTACATGAATATGAATTAAGTAAATATGAAAAAAAAGTCTTGTGTAATGTTACTTTGGAAGATGAATTTAAAACAGATCAAATCTTGGTGGGTCTTTCTGCTGAAATAAGTGCTCCAGGAAAAACATTTGATAAAGATTTTTTTGTTATTAATGGAATTGAAGAAGTAGTAGATAAGAGTAGTGAACCGAATCAGTATAATTCAAATCCATATAGAAATAAAGTGAACTTAATTTTGAAAAATGTAACGAAAGAAGAAGTTATTAGCATAATAAAATTACTAGAAAAGATTCCTGGAATAAGATATGCAGAACCTAATTGGATTGGAAAGTTTGCATCTGACAATTTTTTAACAACTCCTAATGACTTTTATTATAACGAAAATTTTAAGTTTTTATATGAAAATACTCAAATTGATGATGTTTGGAATTATACTACGGGTTCATCGGTGATAAGAGTTGGAGTTATAGATACTGGTGTTGCGAATCATCCAGATTTAGTTCAAAATTTAGAAGAAGGTTTTGATTTTTATAATAACAATAATATTACTAGCGATGATACATATGGTCATGGAACATTTGTGGCTGGTATTATAGGAGCTAAAGGAAATAATAACGTTGGAATTTGTGGTGTGAATTGGAACGTATCTATAGTTCCTTTGCAAGTGTCTGATTCAAATAATGATACTGATTATAATTCAGTAATTGCTGCCATTGAATATGCTACTGAAAGCTTTAATACCAATTATCCAATAAGAATAATAAATTATAGTATAGCAAAAGAAAGTTCAGAAATTCGTCTGTATGATGCCATCTCAGAATATCCTGGTCTTTTTATTTGTGCCAGTGGTAACTATGGTAAAGATATGGATTTAGCTATGTGGTGTACTTATCCGGCATATTATGGTACTAGCCATTTTGCTAATCCACTTACTAATATGATAATAGTTGGGGCTGTTGATGATGAAGATAAGAAATCTAGTTGGGAGCAACAAACGTCTAATTATGGCTTAAATACGGTTGATATTTATGCACCGGGCATTTATGTTGCAAGCACATTTCCTGAAAACTTAAATAATTATAGTTATGCAGGTACTCTACAAACAGGGTATAAAATTGGGTCTGGGACATCTTTTGCAACACCAGTTGTAGCTGGAGTGGCTGCATTATTATTATCAGTTAACCCTAATTTAACTACTGCTCAATTAAAAGAAGTTATTCTTGAATCTACTGATGAAATTATAATTAAATTGAATTATGTTATTCAGAATGACACTTCTGAGAATGTAATAGGTCCTGCTAAAAGAATAAATGCTTATAAGGCATTCGAATATGTTTTAAAGAATTATCCAACACTAACAATTGCACATAATGAGGATTGTGAAACAAGAGATATCTATTTAGATCCAGAAAGTTCAATTTATTATGAAAATATAGCATATGTTAAATTTAATGCTCTTGAAAATGGGGATTATAATTTTATAATAAATGCTGAAAGTCCTATTACGGTAAAATTCTATAATAACAATTTTTTTGAATTTCAAGTTTCACAGACAATTAGTAATGAAGGTTGCAAGATAGAGTTTAACAGATTATTACTTGAAGGATCATATTTTATTACAATTGAATATAGTTCATTAGAAAGTGAATTTACTAATGAGATTGAGATAAGCATAATACGTCCTACACATATCCATAATTATAATGGTTGGAGGTATTATACAAATATTGCACATATAGAAGAATGTGAATGTGGAGCTCTTGGAAATAGAACAAAAGTTCATGTTGTTAAAGCATCGGAAGTTGTAGATAATCGAGCAAACTGCATTGAATGTAATCAAATGTTAAATCTATTTACTGATATAGCAAGTATTATAGGAACCCAATCTATTGTTAAAAAGTATTCAATAAATGGTAGTTATATCTTAATAAATGGAATAATAGTTTTAGTAGATGAGGATATAGAGGCATACCAAAATGGTACACTAGTTTTTTATAATAATAACAATGATTTAGAATCAGAATAATTATTTAGAAACTATATAATTAATAAGACTGAGTAAATAAACTTAGTCTTATTTTTATTGTAATTAACCAATAAATTAGAATAAAATGGTATAATATAGTGATTATAAGGAGTAAGATATGAAATTAGTTAGTTGGAATGTAAATGGAATAAGAGCTTGTTATACTAAAGGTTTTTGTAGTTTTTTTGATTTAATAGATGCTGATATTTTCGCAATTCAAGAAACGAAAATGCAAGAAGGACAAATGGATGTAACACAAGCTGGATATTATCATTTTATGAATAGTGCTGAAAAGAAAGGTTATAGTGGTACTTTAGTTTATTCAAAAGAAAGACCTCTATCTGTAATTTATGGTATAGATGGAAAATATAATGATGAAGGAAGAGTAATTACTTTAGAATTTGATAAGTTTTATTTTGTTTGTTGTTATGTTCCTAATTCTCAAGAAGCTTTAAAAAGATTAGAGTATAGAATGGTTTTTGAAGATGATATGAGAAATTATTTAGTTAAGTTAGATAACGTTAAACCAGTTATATATACTGGCGATTTAAATGTTGCTCATATGCCAATTGATTTAAAAAATCCTGAAAGTAATACTAAAAATCCAGGTTATTCAATTGAAGAAAGAAATAAATTAACAAAATTATTAGATAGTGGTTTTGTTGATACTTTCAGATATTTATATCCTAATAAGATTGAATATTCATGGTGGAGTTATCGTTTTAATGCAAGAGAAAAGAATATTGGTTGGAGAATTGATTATTTTTTAGTATCTAATAGATTAATAAATAATGTTAAAGATTCAATGATTTTACCAGAAGTAATGGGTAGTGATCATGCTCCAGTTGTATTAGATATTAATTTCAGTTAAATTTCATTTTAATAATCTTGATTATTTTAAGATAAAATGTTAAAATAGTAAAAGTGTTTAATAAAAAATATTGAAAGGAGAAAATAGGTATGATAAAAATACTTAGCAGAAGTTTAAGAGAAAATAAAAAGCCTGCTATTCTTACAATGATTTTTATGGTATTAGAAGCTGTAATGGAAACAATTATTCCTTTTATTACAGCATTACTAGTTAATCAAATAAAAGAAGGAACTGAAACTAGAACTATTGCTTTAACTGGTCTATTACTTGTTGGTATGGCTGTATTATCCCTTGGTTGTGCGGCTGCAGCTGGTGTTTTTGCTGCAAAAGCTTCAACTGGTTTTGGTAAGAATTTAAGAAAAGATATGTTTGATAAGATTCAAGAATTTTCATTTGAAAATATTGATAAATTTTCAACAGCATCTTTAGTTACAAGACTTACAGTCGATGTTGGTTATGTAAGACAAGCTTTCATGATGATTATTAGAACTGCTGTAAGATCACCTTTAATGTTTATCTTCTCAATTGTTATGTCAACAATTATGGGAGGTATGCTTGCGGTATCATTTGTTGTCGTTGTTCCAATTTTAATTATTGGTTTATTATGGGTTGCCAAAAAAGCAATGCCAGCATTTAGAAGAGTATTTAAAAAATACGATAAACTAAATGAATCAATTGAAGAAAATGTTCGTGGAATGCGTGTAGTTAAAGGTTTTGCAAGAGAAGAATTTGAAAAAGAAAAGTTAGCTAAAGCTTCAGAAGATATTCGTCAAGATTTTACTAAAGCTGAAAGAATTGTCGCATTTAATACACCACTTATGAATTTATGTATGTATATTAACATGGTTGTCATTTTATTTGTTGGCTCAATGCTTGCGGTAAAATATGGTGGAACAAAAATTGACGTAGGACAAATTAGTTCAATGTTAGTTTACGCAATGCAATTATTAATGAGTTTAATGATGTTATCAATGATTTATGTAATGATTACAATGTCTACAGAATCTGCCAAACGTATTTGTGAAGTTTTAACAGAAACTCCAGCAATCCTAAATCCACAAAATCCTGTTATGGAAGTTAAAGATGGTTCAATTACTTTTAATAAAGTTACTTTTAAATATGCTAAAACTGCTGAAGATGCAGCATTAGAAGAAGTTAATTTAAAGATTGAATCTGGTATGACAGTTGGTATATTAGGTGGTACTGGTTCTAGTAAAACAACTTTAGTTCAATTAATTCCAAGACTATATGATGTAACTGAAGGTGAGTTATTAGTTGGTGGAGTAAATGTTAAAGATTATGATTTAACAGTATTAAGAGATTCAGTTGCGATGGTTTTACAAAAGAATTTATTATTTAGTGGAACTATACGTGAAAACTTATGTTGGGGAAATCCTCATGCAACTGATGAAGAAATAATTGAAGCTAGTAAACTTGCTCAAGCTGATGAGTTTGTTCAAACTTTTCCAGATAAGTATGATACTTATATTGAACAAGGTGGAACTAATGTATCAGGTGGTCAAAAACAAAGATTATGTATTGCTAGAGCACTTTTAAAGAAACCAAAGATCTTAATTTTAGATGATTCTACAAGTGCTGTAGATATGAAAACTGATGCTTTAATTAGAGAAGGATTCAAAAAGTATATTCCAGAAACTACAAAGATTATTATTGCTCAACGTGTTGCATCTGTTATGGATGCTGACTTAATAATCATTCTTGATGATGGTAAGATTGTTGATATGGGTAAACACGAAGAATTACTTGCAACATCTTCAATCTATAAAGAAGTATATGAACAACAAACTAATGGAGGTGATGACCATGATGAATAATGGTGTTAAGCAAAAAAACGGTCACACTTTCAAAAGAATAGTTAAGTTGTTATTTAAGTACCATCCAGTAATGGTTCCAATCTTAATTTTCTGTGTGTTGTTTAGTGCAGGAGTTGCGACAGTTCCAGCAATTCTTCAACAAAAAATTATTGCGATTATTGAAAAATATCAAGTAATAAGTGATTGGAATGGAGCTTTAAAACAAGTATTACCAATTATTATTTTCTTAATAATTTTATATGTTGTAAGTATTATTCTAAATGTTGTATACACTCAATTACTTGCAATCTTATCACAAAAGTTTTTATCAAGACTTCGTATCGAATTATTTAGTGTAATGCAAAATTTACCTATTAGATATTTTGATACTAATAAACATGGTGATATCATGAGTAGATATACTAATGATATTGACACTATTAGAGAATTAATATCTAATTCAATTCCTGCAATCTTAAGAGCAGCTGCAGTTGTATTAAGTGTTTTTGTAATCATGTTATATTATAGTTTATATATGACTGTACTAATTTTAGCGGGCGTTGCATTAATGCTAATTGTATCCAAGAAATTTGGTGGAGGTAGTGCAAAATACTTCCTTGCACAACAAAAAGCAATTGGAAAATTAGAAGGTTTCATTCAAGAAATGATGAATGGACAAAAAGTTATTAAAGTATTTAATCATGAAGAAAAATCAATTGATGATTTAGAAGTGATTAATGAAGAATTAAGAATGACTGGTTTTAGAGCCAATGCATGTGCAAATATTTTAGGTCCAGTTATTATGAACATTGGAAATATTCTATATGTAATAGTGGCAGTTGTTGGTGGTCTATTAATTACTCTAAAAGTTCCAAATATTAGTTTATCTCAATTATTCCATCAAGAATTTGCTTTCTTTGGTATTTCCTTTGTTGTACCGTTCTTAAATATGACAAGACAATTTACAAGTAATGTTAACCAATTATCTCAACAAGTAAATGTTATTGTTAGATCAATTGCTGGGGCTAAACGTGTATTTGACTTAATGGATGAAGAAGCAGAAGTAGATGAAGGTTATGTAACTTTAGTAAATGCTATAATTGATGAAGAAGGTAATATTACTGAAACAAATAACCATACAGGACGCTGGGCTTGGAAACATCCTCATGGCGATGGAACAACTACATATACTGAATTAAAAGGTGATGTGGTTTTAACAGAAGTAGATTTTGCATATGTTGAAAATAAACCAGTTTTACATGATATTTCGGTATATGCAAGACCAGGTCAAAAAGTTGCATTTGTTGGTGCAACAGGTGCTGGTAAAACAACTATTACTAATTTAATTAATCGATTCTATGATATTGCGGATGGAAAAATCAGATATGATGGAATTAATATTAATAAAATTAAAAAAGCTGATTTAAGAAAATCTCTTGGAATTGTATTACAAGAAACAAATTTATTTACAGGTACTGTAATGGATAACATTCGTTATGGTAATTTAGAGGCAACAGACGAACAATGTATTGAAGCTGCAAGATTAGCGGGTGCTCATGATTTTATAAAGAGACTTCCTGAAAAATATAATACTGTATTATATAATAATGGATCAAATTTATCTCAAGGTCAACGCCAATTAATTGCTATCGCAAGAGCTGCTGTTGCAGATCCTCCAGTAATGATTCTAGATGAAGCTACTTCATCTATTGATACAAGAACTGAAGCTATTGTTCAAAGAGGTATGGATAAATTAATGGAAGGTAGAACTGTCTTTGTAATAGCTCACAGATTATCTACTGTTATGAATTCGGATGTTATAATGGTATTAGATCATGGTAGAATTATTGAAAGAGGAACTCACCAAGAATTAATTGATAAACAAGGTACATACTATCAACTATACACTGGTGCTTTTGAATTAGAATAATAAAAAAACACCGAGTATGTGAATGATTAAATAAACGTAGACACTAAAATAAACGTGTTTACGTTTTAATTTTTAATAATATAATAATTTAATATTAGATATTTCTTTATAAATAAAGCATATTAATATTATCATAGAAATTGATGCATTTTTTTGGATGATTAAAATTTTTGTGTTTGACAATTAAATATAAATAATATATAATATATACAAATAGGAGGTATTTTATGAAAATTTTTAATAAAATAGTTTTGTTAGTATTTTTACTATTATTATCTGGATGTAGCTTTAACGATTTAATTAGTTCATCGAATAATAATAATAATAATAATCAGGTACATAAACACATTTATGAAGATGGAATGTGTTCTTGTGGACAAAGTGATCCAAATAGTAAAAAAGAATTTGAACATATCGTTTCTCAAAATGAGGTAGTCGAATATTATACTGATTATGCTCAATTATCTGAAAGAGGAAAATATGCAGTTGATCTAATTCAAAATGCGACTATTAATATTGATGAACAAAAAAATGCCAATTATTTATATAGACAAAATAAAAAAGAGACAATTAGTAGAAAAGAAGAATTAGAAAATGCTGGAATTCAATTCGAAGAAGCTACTTATTCATCATTTGATGGAATGATGTCAACATTTATTAATAATATTTTAATTCTTCAACAATGGGCTTTTTCAACCGAAAAAATTGTAAAGAATAATGAATATATTTTAAGTGAAAATGGTAGTTATGAAGTATACAATGTTGATAAACATAATGCGATTTATTATAACTTATCATTTGATAATGATGGAACTGTTGAGGCCATGGACTATTTAAAACTTTCATATGATCTAAATAAAGACAAATATTATTATATATTAATATGGTGGCAAAAAGATAATTATTTTGCGGTAAATGAAAGTAATTTTGATGATTATGCTTTATCTTGTATTAATGGAGATATTTCGTATATCGATAGATTTGAATATGAAGAAATTTATGATGAAGCTGGCGAAAAAATAGATTTAAGTCATTATGGCTCAAATGCATGGATTCATGAATATTTAAAATGTAGTAAAGTATATCATGCAACTGAGAATGGTTTTTATGAAAACTTAATAAATGAAATTATTCAAGAGCTTGAAAAAGAAATTAAAAATTATAAACAATCAAAATATACTTATGAAGAAATTCAAGAACTGCAAAAAGATTTACCTCAAGTAAATGGAGCATATTACTATGTAACAAATGGGTATAAAGATAAAATCGTAAATTTTGTTGAAGTTGGAGAACGCCCAAATATATCAATTGATGGTATGGTTGAAAATCCATATAGAGTAATATTATATTCAAAAAATAAATCTGTTTATGTCAATTTCACTCAGTTGTCGCCTAATTTTAAAACAACAATGAATTCGAAAGAAGGCATTAATAAATTACAAGTAGTTTTACCAAATAAAGAAAGTTTTGAGGTTGATTATATCACTACCAACCCATATGTTATTTATTATTGTGAAACTTTATATGAGTATTTTAAATTATATGGGCAAGATGAAAAATTAGATGAATTATTGAATAATTTTTTAAAGTCTAATAATGTAATTATAGAAAATAAAGATACAATAAAAGAATTAATTAATACTGTAGAATTTAAAGATTTTAGTGAGAAAAGAGAAAGTATTTTACAGGAATTTGATGATTTGATAAGTATTTTATCTGATAATTTGTAAAACATATTATTATTTATAAAATAACCGACTATTTCGGTTATTCTTTGTTTTTATAATATATTGTAAATTATTTTTTATTATGATAAAATTAAAGTAACTAATATGAAAAGATGGTGATAATTTGAAAAAAATATTTGTTTTAATTCTAATATTTATGTTTTGTTTATGGGGTTGTGATCAAGAAACTCAAAAAACTGAAACAGAAGGTTTAGAATATCAATTAAGTGCTGATGGCACGTATTATATATTAAGTGATATAGGTACAGCGACTGATAAAGATATTATCATTCCTGGTGAACACGAAGGATTACCTGTGGTTAAAATTAAAGACAATGCTTTTTTGAATTCATCAATTGAAAGTGTAAAAATTCCAAATACTGTACAAATTATTGGAAAATCAGCATTTGCAGATTGTATTAACTTGGAGATAATTGTTATTCCAAATAGTGTAACTCATATATTAGAAAATGCATTCTATGGTTGTAATAATCTGATTATATATTGTGAAGCCCAAACAAGACCTTCTACTTGGAAACATATTGATCGTCCAACTCATATGGGAGTAGGATCATCAAATATACATGTACAAAATGGTACACATTATATATTAAATTCTCAAACTAAAGAAGCTAGATTAGCTAAATATAATGTAGAAAGTAATAAGAAAATTGATGTAGAAGAAAATATTAAGGTATCTAATATAGAATATACTATTACAAAAATAGATGATTATGCATTTTATAAATGCATTAGTATAACTGACGTTGAAATTCCTAATACTATTAAAAGCATAGGACAGTATGCTTTTTACGGTTGTAGTAGTTTGGAAAGCATAGTAATACCTAATAATGTTACTTGTATTGAAGAATGTACATTTATTGGATGCGGTAAATTAAAAAGTATAACTTTACCTGCTGGCATTAAAAAATTTGGAAGTGAAGCATTTGTGGGTTGTAATGAATTAGAAAATGTATATTATTTAGGAACAATTGAAGAGTGGTTAAATATTGAATTTGCCGATTCTAAAGATAACCCAATGCACTATGCTGATAATTTTTATATGCTAGATAATAATAATGAATATTATTTATTAACGGAGCTAATTATTTCTGATACGATTAAAGAAATCACTATTAAAAAGTTTGAAGGATTTAAATGTGTTAAAAAACTAATTATTCCAAATAGTGTAGAGTCAATTGAAATAGGGTCATTTTCTGGATATACTAATTTAGAGTCCATAACAATTCCTTTTGTTGGTGTTCGAAAAGAAGGTTCTAGAGGAGAAACTTTTGGCTTTATATTTGGCAACCCAGGTCAAGAGATGAATTATAGCCCAAAAAGTTTAGAAGAGGTTATAATAACCGGAGGGGAAGAAATTGGAGATAGTGCATTTTGTTTTCTTGATAATATCAAATCGATAACAATTCCTAATACAGTAAAATTTATTGGTGGAGATGCTTTTTTTAAATGTTTAGGTTTGGAAAATATATATTTTAACGGAACCCTTGAAGAATGGAAAAATATTGAGTTTTATAATGAAGACTCTAATCCAATGATTTATGCTAAACATTTATTTGTTCTTAATGAAAATAATGAGTATTATGAAGTAATTGAATAATTAAAATAACCGACAATGTCGGTTATTTTTTTAGTTGATTTGATGTGAAACATTTTAATATGAAAAAGATGTACATATAAATTAGTATTTGATATAATCATTACTGTTAAAAAATACTTTAACTTATTTACTAATTATAAAACTTGCAGTTTTAACTGTTTTATAGTATAATAGACAAAAGAAAGAAGAGGTGCCTTATGGGATTTTTTTCAATATTTAAAAAGAAGAAGAAAGATAATAAAGCATTAGAAAAAGCCAATAAATATCGTTTAGGGATGGAAAAGACTAGAAATGGTTTATTAAATAAATTAAAAGGTTTATTCCAAAGTTATGATGATATTACTGAAGAATTATTTGATGATTTAACAGATATCTTTATTATGGCAGATATTGGTGTTGAAACTACTCTTGATTTTATTGAAGAATTAAAAGAAGATGAAAGAGTAGAAGGAATTCATACTCCTGAAGAATTACATCCAATTATTGTTGATAAGATGTTTGAATTATATTTGAAAAATGAAATAGTAGATACTTCATTAAATTTAAAAGAAGATGATTTGAGTGTATTATTATTTGTTGGGGTAAATGGGGTTGGTAAAACAACAACAATCGCAAAAATTGCTCATCGTTTAATTGATGAAGGTAAAAAAGTTCTTTTAGCAGCTGGTGATACATTTAGAGCAGGCGCAATTGATCAATTAAAAGTTTGGGGTGAAAGACTAGGAATTGAGGTTGTTACAAGACCTGAAGGTAGTGATCCATCAAGTGTTATATTTGATGCTATTAAAGTTGCTAAAGAAAAGAAATATGATGTATTACTATGTGATACAGCTGGACGTCTTCAAAATAAGACAAATTTAATGAAAGAATTAGAAAAGATGAATAAGGTAATTCAAAAAGAAGTACCTGATGGTCCACATGAAACTCTACTAGTAATTGATGCAACAACAGGACAAAATGGTTTATCACAAGCAGAAGCTTTTAAAGAAATTACAAATGTTACTGGTGTTGTATTAACTAAACTTGACGGTACTAGTAAAGGTGGTATTGTTCTTGCTATTCGTGATCGATATAATTTACCAATTAAGTTTATTGGTTTAGGTGAAAAGATGGATGATCTTGAATACTTTGATTTAGAAGATTATATCTATGGTTTATTTGGAGAAGAAGATGTTTGATTTAGTTGAGAAGAAAGTATATTATAATAATTTATATAGTTTCTATGGAACATTATTAACCGATAAACAACAAGAAATCTTTATTGCTTATTATGAAGAAGATTTTAGTTTAGCAGAGATTGCGGAAAGTTTTGGTATTTCTAGAAATGCCGTTCATGATACTTTAAAAAAAGTTATTAAGAACTTAGAATATTTTGAAGAAAAATTGGAACTTTATAACAAGAGTTTAAAAAGAAATGCGTTATATGATGAGTATATAACTTTAGAAACAAAAGAATTAATTGAAAAATTAAAAGAAATGGAGTGAGTTAAATGCCTTTTGAAAGTTTATCAGAACGTTTAGGGATGGCCCTTAGAAGATTAACTGGGCGTGGAAGAATAAACGAAAATGATATCGATGAAATGATGAAGGAAGTTAGAGTCTCTTTATTAGAAGCAGACGTTAATTACCGCGTTGTTAAAGCATTTATAAAAGATGTTAAAGAAAAAGCTCTTGGCGAAAGAGTTATGAAATCTTTAACTCCTGGTGATCAAGTTTTAAAAATTGTTGATGAAGAATTAAAAATGTTAATGGGAGAAGAAGCAACTCCAATTAATATGAATCCTAATGGAACAACAGTAATCTTACTTGCTGGGTTACAAGGTAGTGGTAAAACAACACATGCTGGAAAACTTGCGGCATATTTAAGAAAAACTTATAACGTTCGTCCACTATTGATTGCGGCTGATATTTATCGACCTGCTGCGGTTAATCAATTAGTTACCCTTGGTAAACAATTAGATGTTGAAGTATATGAACAAGGTATCTTGAAAAAACCAGAAGTTATTGTTCAAGAAGGTTTAGCTTATGCTAAAACAAAGAACTGTAATTTAGTAATTATTGATACTGCTGGTCGTTTATCAATTGATGAAGCCTTAATGCAAGAATTAGTTAATATTAAATCAATCGCAAAACCTCATGAAATCTTACTTGCAGTTGATGCGATGACTGGTCAAGATGCTGTTAATGTGGCTATTCAATTTAATAATGCATTAAGTGTTACAGGATGTATTTTAACTAAACTTGATAGTGATACTAGAGGTGGTGCCGCATTATCTATTAGATATATGACAAATATTCCAATTAAGTTCTGTGGTATGGGGGAAAAACTTGACCAAATTGAAGTTTTCCATCCTGATAGAATGGCTAGCAGAATTCTTGGAATGGGTGATGTTTTAACTTTAATTGATAAAGCAACAGAAAATATTGATGAAGCTGACGCAATGGATATGGCAGAAAGACTTCAAAAAGGTTATTTTAATTATTATGATTTCTTAAAACAATTAAAGATGATTAAGAGAATGGGTTCTTTAAAAGGATTACTTGGTTTAATTCCTGGAATGGGTAAACAATTAAAAAATATTGATATTGATGAAAAGAAATTTGCTTATATTGAAGCTATTATTGGTTCAATGACAGTGGAAGAAAGAAAGAATCCAGATTTAATAAGTACAAGTCGTTCAAGAAAAGAAAGAATTTCTAAAGGATCTGGTAGAAGTTATCAAGAAGTTAATGCTTTGACTTCTCAATTTGAAACCATGAAAAAACAAATGAAATCGATGATGGGTATGGATGAAACTCAAATGGAAAAGATGGCTAAAGGACAATATGTACCTAATATGCCTCAACAAAAAGTTAAAAAAGGCAAAGGGAAAAATAGAGGAGGCTTTAGATTTTAATGGCTAATGATCGTTGGTATAAGCGACTTGGTTGGTTTCTATTATTTTCTTGTATTACATTATTAATCTTTTTTGTTCTTGATTGGGGTTTTCATAAATTTCTAGATGCTCATGTAGATACAGAGTTTGAAGTGTCATTTAAAGAAGAAGTTTATACATATAAAGTTGGCGAAATTATAGCTTTCGATATTGAAACAGATGCTAAAACCTATACTTATGATTTTTGGATTGGAGATATTGATTTAGAAGTTGAGTTTAGCGATGTATCTCATTGTGAGATTAATTTAGAAAACTTAGATATTGAATTAGAACCTGGTACTTATACTGTTAAATCGGCAGTTATTGGTAAAAAGGGAATTGGCAGATATAAAGAGTATTTAATTGAAACTACTTTAGTGATTTTACCAAAAGAATAGGTTTACCTATTCTTTTTAGATAGGAGAACAAAATGAAAATAATAGATGGATATAAAAGTAAACTAAGTATTTATGAAACGCAAACAGCAATTGGTTTTCTAAAGAAAAGTTTTGAAAAGAATTTAAGTGAAGCTCTAAATTTAAAAAGAGTATCAGCTCCATTATTTGTTGATTCAACTAGTGGTTTAAATGATGATTTAAGTGGTGTTGAAAAACCGGTATCTTTTGTATTAAAACAAAATAATACTGAACTTCAAATTGTTCATTCACTCGCAAAATGGAAACGATTAGCTCTTGCAGAATATGAATTTAATATTGGTGAAGGTTTATATACTGATATGAATGCTATTAGAAAAGATGAAACTTTAGATAATATTCATTCTATTTATGTTGACCAATGGGATTGGGAAAAAGTAATAAGTGAGGGTGATCGTACTTTTGATTATTTAAAAGATGTAGTAAGAAGAATTGTTCATGCCATTTATTTAACAAATCAAGAAATTAATGAAATGTTTCCGAAACTTTCATATAATATAAAAGATGAAGTAACTTTTATTACTTCATCAGAACTAGAACAAATGTATCCAACATATACACCAAAGGAAAGAGAAAATGCTTTTGTGAAAGAACATCCAGTTACTTTCTTAATGCAAATAGGAAAACCACTTAGTAATGGTATGCCACATGACGGAAGAGCACCTGATTATGATGATTGGGAATTAAATGGTGACATTTTAGTTTATAATCCAATACTAGATATTGCATTTGAAATATCATCAATGGGAATTAGGGTTAATAAAGAGTCTTTAATTAAACAATTAACACATGCTAATAAATTAGAAAGAACTAATTTATATTTCCATCAAAAATTATTAAATGACCAATTACCACTTACGATTGGTGGAGGAATAGGTCAATCTCGTTTATCTATGTTATTACTTGAAAAAGCTCATATTGGGGAAGTTCAAGTATCTAGTTGGGATAAAGATACATTTGAATATTGTAAAAAACATAATATTAAATTATTATAGGAGATAAAATGTTTAAAAATATAATTAAAATATTTATAGCTTTTATTGTATTAATATTAGTTATAGTTGGTGGTTATGTTATATATTTAACTACAGGTTATTATAGAATTAATGATTTAAAAGAGTATTCAGTAGATACAATAGAAAGTAATGAGTTAGTAGAATTAAATACTAGTTATAAGATAACTACTTATAATATCGGTTTTGGAGCTTACAATCACGATTTTTCTTTCTTTATGGACGAAGGCGAAATGCTTGATGGTACTAAGAAAAAAGGTAGTGAATCAAGAGCTTCATCAAAACAAGTAGTATTAGATAATACTAATGGTGTTATAGAAGAAATGAAAAAATTAAATCCAGATTTTATGTTTTTTCAAGAAGTAGATGCTGAAGCTAGTAGAAGTCATAAAGTAAATCAATATGAAATGATAGATAATGCTTTCAATAACTATAATAGTTTATTAGTAAGTAATTTTCATTCAAGATTCTTGTTTTATCCTATTTTAAAACCAATGGGAAGTGTAGATTCTGGTATTGTTACTTCATCTTCTAAATTAATAGAAAAAACAGTAAGACATAAATTAGAAATAGATGAGTCATTTCCTACTAGATTTTTTGATTTAGATCGTTGTTTTAGTGTATCTTATTTACCTATTAAAAACAGTGATAAATATTTAGTACTTGTGAATGTTCATTTATCTGCATATGATGAAGGTGGAGTATTTAGAGCAAAACAATTAGAACAATTAATTTCTTTATTTAACGTAGAAACTTCTTTAGGAAACTATGTAGTATGTGGCGGGGATTTTAATCATGATATTAGTTTTGATGATACTTTCAATGGATTCTTAAGTAATCAAAAAACACCGGAATGGGTTTATAAATTAAACAAAGAAGATATTGAAAATAAAGCTTTAAATATGCGGTTTGTTACAAGTACAAATGCTCCTACTTGTAGAAGTACAGATATGCCTTATACTAAAGGAGAAAATTATACTGTTGTTTTAGATGGGTTTATTGTTTCTAGTAATGTAGAAGTTAGTGTTATTAATAACATCGATTTAGATTTTGTTTATAGTGATCATAATCCAGTATATATGGAATTTATATTAAAATAAATAATGTAAAAATATTTTAAGAAAAAAGATAAAGTATTGGTAAATACTAAAAGTTTTTATCAATACTTTTTTATTATATTATATCTTTAGTCTGTCTTTAGTAGAATGTGTTATAATTTATAATATCTATTATATGAACTAAATGAATTATGGTATAATGTTTTAAGAAATACGTAAAAGGAGGCGATGTCATGAGGATTTTAATTGCTGAAGATGATCCAAAATTACTTAAAAGCCTTGTGCATATATTTGAATTAAATAAATATGCTGTTGATGGTGTAGACAATGGTATAGATGCTTTTGACTTTGCCTCATCAGATGAATATGATGGACTTATTCTTGATATTATGATGCCTGACATGGATGGTGTAACTGTACTTAAAAAACTTCGTGATAATGGAATTACAACACCAGCATTATTTTTGACTGCGAGAACGGAAATTGATCAAAGGATTGAAGGACTAGATGCAGGTGCTGATGATTATTTACCAAAACCTTTTTCTATTGGGGAACTTCTTGCACGTGTTCGTGCAATGCTTCGACGAAAGGATAAATTTACACCTGATATACTAACATATTTTGAGTTGCTATTAAATCGTTCTACTTACGAACTTATGTTTTGTGGTAAAACGCAAACTTTAAGTGGAAAAGAATTTCAATTAATGGAAATGTTAATGCAGAATTCGAATAAAATTGTAACAGCAGAACAACTTATTACACATATATGGGGATGGGATACAAATGTTGATACGAGTGTGATATGGGTTCATATTTCGAATATCCGTAAAAAACTTGAAACACTTTCTGTGCCAGTGACAATTAAATTTGTTCGTGGTACTGGATATATGTTGGAGAAAACCACATGATTTATAAACTTGGACGTAAATTTATTTTAATAAGTATAGGGGTAGTTTTTTCGGTAATTGTTTTAGTTTTCTGTTTTATTTTTGTACTTAATATATCTTCAATGAATAAGAATATGGATATTCTTGCTGACCGTATTTCAGAAGGAGGAGGTAAATTCCCTGGTTTACTAGAAGAAAGACCATTCCCGGATAATATGCCTCCCAAAAACGAACAAACTTTTGATTTTATTACTCCAGAAACTCCATTTTCTACACGCCACTTTACCATCTTTTTTGATGAAAACGGTAATGTTACTCAAACTTTTACAGAATCTATTTATGCAATTGATGATGAAACAGCAATTACATATGCAGAAAAAGTGATGACTGATAAAGATAAACGAGGTTGGATATCAAATTATCGTTATAAAGTCTTTTCATTAGAAAATGGATATGGTGTTGTGTTTGTTGATGGCAGTATGAGTCGATCTGCTTTAATGCAATCTATGATAATTGCGGGGATTGTGTTATTTGGATGTGCAGGACTTGTATTAGTACTAATTTTCTTTCTTTCCAAAAAAGCTGTAAAACCAATTGCTGAAAGTTATGAAAAACAAAAGCAATTTATTACAAATGCTAATCACGAGTTGAAAACACCATTAACTTTAATTTTAGCAAATGTAGATATAGCTGAACTTGAACTTGGAAAAAATGAATGGCTTGAAGATATTCGTTTGGAAGGACATAGAATGACTGAACTTGTGAACCAGCTTGTGGCATTATCACGTATGGATGAAGAAAAAGATTCTATTAATATTACTGAGATTTCTTTTGGGAAACTAGTTGCTAATACGGTATTGGAATTTGAAACGTTAGCTAAAAATAGAGGAAAAATACTTACCGCAAATATTGACGAAAAAATTAAATATGCCGGTGATGAAATGCTTTTACATAGACTTATTGGTATATTGTTAGATAATGCTATTAAGTATTGTGATTTAGGTGGTGACATTATTGTTTCACTTCGTCGAGGTAGACGACTTATATTAACAATTGAAAATACTTATTTAGCTATAGGTGAAATAGAATTACACCGACTTTTCGATCGTTTTTATCGTGCTGATAAATCAAGAAAGTTTACAGGCGGTTATGGTATTGGTTTATCAATGGCAAAAGCAATTGTTGAAAAACATAAGGGTGAAATATCTGTATATAAGAAAGATAATACACATATAGGATTTAAAGTTATACTTTAAAGGAATTGATATTATGGGAATCACGTTGAGTGATTCCTTTTTTAATCAATATCACAAAACATTCACATTTGTCTTTAGTCTGTCTTTAGTTTAGTATGTTAAAATAGTATTAACGAAAATAAAATGGAGGTTTTATAATGTATATTATTAAGAATGCGCTTCGGTGTATAGGTAGATCAAAAGGAAGAAACATTTTAATTGGTATTATTGTTTTGGTTATTGCGATATCTGCTTGTATTGGTCTTTCTATTAGACAAGCTGCTGAAAGTGCAAAAATGTCTGCTCTTGAAGGAATGGGTGTAACTGCTACAATTTCTTATGACCGAGCTTCTGCTATGGGTAATATTAGTGGCGGTAGACCTGGAAAAGATAGTAGTGGATTTCAAAGTGGTCAGTTTGATCCAAGTCAATTTGAAGATATTTTTAAACAATCTTCTTCTCTTACTCTTGAAGAATATTTAAAATATGCTGAGTCTGAAACTGTAGAAGATTTTTATTATACAATAACAGCTTATTTGAATGGCTCTGAATATTTTTTACCTGTTAGTAATGAATCAGAAGAAGATAGTAGTTCTTCAAGCAATAGTTCATTTCCTGGTGGTTTTCCAGGGGGAATGGGAGGCATGGGATTAAAAATTTCTGGGGATTTTTCAATTATTGGTTACAGCAATGACAGTGCAATGAAAGAGTTTGTTAACGATAATGCATCTATTGTCGATGGTTCTATGTTTGAAGAAGGGACAAGCGAACTTATTTGTGTAATCTCTGAAGAACTGGCAATGTATAATAATGTTGTTGTTGGTGATTCAATTATCGTTCAAAATCCTTCTCTTAATACTGAGGCATATACATTAACAATTTCAGGTATCTTTACTAGTAATGATAATAATGATTTTTCGATGTCGATGTTTGGAGTTAGTCAAGATCCCGCTAATAGAATTTATATGAGTGCTAATGCATTACAAACAATACTTGATGCTTCTTTTACAAATAAAGAAGATACTAAGATTGAGGGAAATATTTCCGCAACTTATTGTTTTTCGGATACTAGTGCTTATTATTCTTTTGAAAAAGAAGTTCGTAAACTTGGTCTAGATGATAGTTATAAAGTTTCTTCATCGGATATTACCGCATTTGAAAATAGTCTTGCACCACTTACTACACTCAGTAAAATGGCTGGTTGGTTTTTACTTGTTATTTTAATTATTGGTGGTGTTATATTAGTGGTTCTTAATATCTTTAATGTTCGTGAACGTAAATATGAGGTTGGTGTTCTAACTGCTATGGGAATGAAAAAATGGAAAGTTGCTACACAGTTTGTTTGTGAGATTCTAGTGATTACAATGATAGCTGTAGTAATTGGTTCAAGTATTGGCGCAGTAAGTTCTGTCCCTGTAACTAATGTCCTTCTTGAAGGACAAGTAGAGAATCAGAATAATAAGCAAAATCAAATTAATCAAAATTTTGGACGTCCTGGTAATATGGGAAGTGGTTTTACGGGTAGTATGCCACCTGATTTACCAAGTGATATTAGTGGAAGTAAAAATCCTTTTGAAAATATGTTTGGCGGAGCTGCCGACTACATTACTGAGGTTAATTCAGCAATGAATATAACGGTCGTTTTACAAATGATTGGTGTTGGTTTATTACTTACTCTTATTGCAAGTGCTGCCTCGGTATTATTTATTATGCGATATGACCCATTGAAAATACTCGCTAACCGAGATTAAGAAAGGAGAATATTTAAAATGGCTTTATTATCACTTAAAAATATTTGTTTTTCTTATGAAAAAACACTTGTACTTAAGGATATTTCTTATGACTTTGAGAAAGGAAAGATGTATTGTATTGTTGGTAAATCTGGTGCAGGTAAAACGACTTTATTATCTCTTTTATCAGGACTTGCAAAACCTACAGAAGGCGAGATTATATATGATGGTAAGAATATAGATAAGATTGATAAATATACCTTTCGCTCTAAGTTTATTGGTGTTGTATTCCAAAGTTTTAATTTAATTACCAAATATACAGCATTAGAAAATGTTATTCTTTCAATGGATGTATCGGGAGTGAAAATTAAAGATAAAAAGAAAAAAGCTTTTGAACTTTTAGAAAGTGTTGGCCTTGATGAAGATGAAGCTAACCGCCGTGTACTTAAACTTTCAGGTGGTCAACAACAAAGAGTAGCGATTGCTCGCGCAATTTCTTACAATCCTGATATAATTCTTGCGGATGAGCCAACAGGAAACCTTGACCGCGAAACACAAATAGAAATAATGGAGATTTTTCGTGAACTTGCTGATCAAGGTAAATGTGTTATATTGGTTAGTCATTCACATGAAGTTGCTTCAATGTGTGATGAAAAGTATGAATTAATTAAAATATCTGGTAAAAAGAAAAAGAATTCAAAATAAAAAAAGCAAATTCTAAAAGAACTTGTTTGTTAGTAACGAACAGATTCTTTAGGAATTTGCTTTTCTTTTATTTAAATCATAAAAATAATTAATATCTTTTATATCATCATAAATATTAATACTGTAAGTTAAATACTCTAAATATTCAAATATATTAATATTATTAGTTAATATAATTAATTTAGTTTCATCTTTAATTAATTCTTTAAAGTCTTTTAATTTATTGGTAGTAAAATTAATTACTTTAAAATCTTTATAATTAATTTCTTCATTGAAGTTGTTAATCAAAACAAACCCTTCATTAATATCTAATAATTCTAAATGTTGATTAATAGAAATACTATCTATAGGAATTAAATAATCATAAGTAGTATCTAGTGATGTTTCTTTTGGTCTTGTTTTAATTAAATTTAATGCATATAATTCATCAACAATTTTTAAGTATTCTTCAAATGGACGAAGATTTTTTGGTTTGTTTACGATATTAATCGGTTTATCAGTAACAATAAAACGATTAGTATATACCATATTAGTTGGATAGTTTATATTAAAGTGAACATTAGTTGGTAAATAATAATAATCATAAATAGCAAGATATAAATCTTCAGGAGTTATATCAATATCATTAAAACTTTGTAGATAATCGATAAAATCATCATTTAAGTAATCTTTTAAACTATTTAAATAATTCTTAATTTGTTTTTCTTTTTTAGTTAATTTAACTGGATAATATCTTCTTTTAGCGAAAGCATTGCATCTAAGTAGTCTAATTCCTACTAAAATACTCGCATAAAAGAAATTAAATTTCTTATATGTTTCTAAAGCATAGTTAGAACATGTTGGATAGAACTTACAGTGCCCAATTCCAATAATTCCTTTATTTTTTTGATATGCTCTAATTAATTTAACAACTAATTCATTTTTATGTTTATGCATATTATTCACCAATATAATTATCTCAAAATAAATAGTATAAATCAAGAATTTTAGTTAAAAATATTATTGATGAATACATATTTGATTATTATTTTAATACTATTCTTTATTTTCATGTTTTTATTCTTAAATATTAATATCTTTATAACTAAAGATGAAAACTTCAATATTAGCGTTAAAATTGGCCTATTTTTACGTTTTAATATTGATATTAGTAAATTAGTACCAAAACTAATAAAGAGCGTTCAAGAGAAAGAATTAGACTTATTAATCTTTGAAAGTAAACAGGTTAATAGTTTATGTAAGTATATCAATATTGATAAAATAACTATTATTGAATATACCAATATCTTCTTAGATACTTGGAATATTAATACTTGTTTTTTATTAAATATGAGTAATTTATATATTGAAAGTTTATTACATGAACACTTTAATAAAGTAAAAGATGTTTACTATTCTGTAGGATATAATACTATAGGAGGATTATCAGTAAAAGTAGATGCTCATTTAAGTATTAGAATATATCAAATACTAAGATATTTATTACATAGGAGAAGATATCATGAACAACGAAATTAATAATGTTATAAAGAATTCTATTAATGATATTAAAAGTTTAATAGATGTAAATGTTGTAATCGGTAAACCAATTATTTTTGAAGATACTTTAGTTGTTCCCATTTCTAAAGTAAAATGTGCTTTTATTAGTGGAGGAATGGAAAAAAAAGAAGTCTTAAATAATACTAGTGCTCTTGCATCAAATTTATCTATTACCCCAATTGCTTTTTTAGTAAAAGAAGAAAATACTGTTAAAGTATTACATTTAGAAAATAATACACATGTATTAGAATATATTTTAGATTCAGGGATTGATATTATTAAACAAATTGTTGATTTAATAAAGAAGAAGGAATAATTAGTAGTATACTTTAATATAATTAAGTGAATTAATGATAAGGAGTTAAGTATGCGTTTTTTAGTAATTGAGTTACCTTCTTTTATTTCAGGTATTATTATCTTTTTTAAAAATCTATTTAAAAAATAAAAAAAAACAAGACATCTGTCTTGTATTTTTATTTTTTTGGTTTATGCTCTTGTAACTAAACCAGAACGTAATGCTCTAGTTGATACATATACTCTTTTTACATGACCTTTTTCATCAACAATACGAACTTTTTGTAAGTTAGCTTTGAAAGTACGACGAGTTGCTTGTAAAGAGTGAGAACGATTATTACCTGCAGTTGAACCTAAACCTGTTACATAACATTTACGAGCCATAATACTTCCTCCTTGAGATACTCTTAAAAATCTACAATATTATATCACAAATTTATTAAGTTTGCAAGAGAATAAGAAAAATATTTCAAAAAAGTTTTTTAAAAATAGAACTATCATACCCCTAAATTATATATCACTTGCAATTTTTAAGAAATTATGGTATATTAATATGAAGTTTAGGAGGATAAACTAATGAGTACAATTAAAGTTAATGGTGAATTATACAAAATAATTGTAAAGAATGGTGCTGTCTCTTTACGAAACAACTACAAACTTATCGACCAATTAAATGTATTCCCAGTTCCAGATGGTGATACAGGTACTAATATGTCTATGACAATTGAAGCAGGTGTTGCTGCTTTAGAAAATGAAGTTGAAACATCGATTTATGCAATGGCTAAAAAATTCTCTCGTGGAATGTTGATGGGTGCCCGTGGTAATTCAGGTGTTATTCTATCACAATTTTTTAGAGGTATTTATAAAGGCTTAGATGGCTTTGAAGAAGTAGGTGCAAAAGAATTCGCAAAAGCTTTCAAACGTGGTGTAGAACAAGCTTATAAAGCAGTTATGAAACCAGTTGAAGGAACAATTCTTACAGTATGTAGAGAAGCTAGTGAATATGCATTAAAGAAAGTTTCCAAAAAATCAACAATTGATGAATTCTTTGAATTATTCTTAACTGAAGCTTATGCTTCACTTGAAAGAACTCCAGATCTTTTACCACAATTAAAAGATGCAGGTGTTGTTGATAGTGGTGCTGCAGGTTTTATTAAAATAATTGAAGGTATGCAAAAAGCAATCAATGGTGAAATCTTAGAACATACAGAAGCTGAAAGTGTAGTAACATCTACAGTTAGCCGTGGTTCATTTAATGCCCACAGCGAATTAACATATGGTTATTGTACAGAATTTATTTTACAATTACAACATAGTAAAGTAGATATCGCAAGTTTTGATGAATCAACAATTACAAGTCAATTAGAACAATTAGGTGACTCTATTGTTTGTTTCAAAGATGAAGATATCGTTAAAGTTCACGTTCATACAAAAACTCCAGGTGTTGTATTAAACATTGGACAAAAATATGGTGAATTTATTACTATGAAGGTTGAAAACATGTCAGTTCAACACAATGAATCTTTAGAAATCCAAGAACAATGTGATTGTGAACAATGTGTTGAAATGCGTGCAAAACAAGAAAGAAAAAAATACGCCGTTGTTGCGGTTGCATCAGGGGCTGGACTAGTAAGTATTTTTAAATCAATGGGTGTTGATTATGTTGTATCAGGTGGTCAAACAATGAATCCATCTGCAGAAGACTTTGTTACAGCCTTTGATTCAATTAATGCGGAAAATATCATTGTATTCCCAAATAATAGTAATATTATTATGGCTGCAGAACAAGCTGGTAAATACTATGATAAAGCTAATATTGTTGTAATTAAAACTAAATCAATTGCTCAAGGATATTCAGCACTTACTATTTTAGATTTCTCAAGTGATGACTTAGAACAAATTAAAGAATCAATTCAAGAAGTAATTACTAATGTTACAACAGGACTTGTAACTTACTCAATTAGAGATGCTTCTATTGATGGAATTGAAATTAAAAAAGATGATTACATTGGTATTATCAATGGAAGAATGGTTGCTTCAACAAATAATAAAGTAGAAACTGTTAAAAAGATGTTAACTGGAACTGACTTATCAGAAAAATACATTATAGCTGTTATTACTGGTGTTGATGCTCTTCCTAATGAAACAGAAGAAATTCTTGCATTTATTAGTGAAAACTATCCAGATATTGAAACAGATGTAGTTGATGGACAACAAGAAGTTTATAGTTATATTTTATCATTAGAATAGAAAAATAAAAGTGAAGGAAACATTTGTTTACTTCACTTTATATTTATGAGGGATAATATGAAAACGATATTTTTAGAACATGAAGAATATATATTATCAAGATATCGTAATATTTTAAAAAAACAAGGAATTGAAACAGTTGATCAATTACTTTATGAATATCCATCTAGATATGAAAACTTTAAAGTAAGTAGTATTAAAGATGCTAAATTAGATGAACAAATTGTCTTAGAAGGAAGTATTCAAAGTAAAGTAACTGTTACATATCTTAAAGCTAAATTATCAGCATTAAACTTCTTATTAGAAGTTGAAGGTCAAATAATCAGAGCTACAATCTTTAATAGAACATTTTTAAAGACTAAGTTAGATTATGGTACAGTAATTAGAGCAAGTGGTAGATTTATTAAAACAATGAATAACTTTACTATTTCCGAATTAATTTTTTGTGATGAAATTGATAAAGAAATTGTCCCAATTTATAAAACAAAAGATATAAGTGAGGCAAAATATATTGAGATTGTTGATAAAACTTTAAGAAGATATAATGATTTAGTTGAAGAAAGCTTACCTTTAGAATATTTAGAAAAACATAATTTAATAGGATCTAAATTGTTAATGCAGTATATGCATAATCCTAATAGTTTGTTAGAAGTTGAAATCGGTAAGAAAAGATTAAAATATGAAGAACTTTTAAAATATCAAGTATCGATGAAATACTTACATTTAAAAAGGGAACAAAATCATACTTCAACACCAATTAATTACGATCAATCTTTACTTGATGATTTAAAATCAAGATTACCCTATGATTTAACAAGTGATCAAGAAAAAGTTATAAATGATATTTTAAATGATTTAAAAGCCCCATATGTTATGAATAGATTATTACAAGGGGAAGTTGGTAGTGGTAAAACGATCGTTGCGGTAATGGCAATTTTAGCTGTTGTTAGTGGTGGTTTCCAAGCAGCTCTAATGTGTCCAACCGAAATTCTATCTCGCCAACATTTTGAAACGCTTAGAAGTATCTTAGAACCATATAATTTAAATATTGCATTACTTACTGGATCAACAACCGCAAAAGTAAAAAAAGAAATCGTAACTGATTTAAAAAATGGCAAAATTCAAATAATCATTGGAACTCATGCATTATTCCAAAAAGATGTTGAATATGAAAAGCTAGGAATAGTTATCGCTGATGAAGAACATCGTTTCGGTGTAAGACAAAGAGTTTTAATTAGAAATAAAGGTGAAGATGTTAACTACTTAAAAATGAGTGCAACACCAATTCCTAGAACTTTATCAATATCAGCTTATGGTGATATGGATATATCAATTATTAAAGAAATGCCAAAAAACAGAAAACCAGTTATTACTGAATATGTTGATAATAAGAATAAAGCAAAAGTAATGAAACATATTAAAGAAGAACTTAAAAAGAAACATCAAATTTATGTTGTAACTCCTTTAATTAATGAATCAGAATCTCTAGATACCGCAAATGCAACAGAAATATATAATAATATGGTAAAATATTTCAAGGACCAAGCAACAGTAGGTTTAGTTCATGGTAGACTCCCAAGTTATGAAAAAGAACAAGTTATGCAAGACTTCCTAGAAAAGAAGATTGATATTTTAGTCGCAACTTCCGTAATTGAAGTAGGTGTTAACGTTGTTAATGCTACAACTATTTTAATCCTTGGTGCAGAAAGATTTGGAGTTGCAACCCTTCATCAATTAAGAGGACGTGTAATGCGTAGTGATGAACAACCATATTGTTTCTTACTTGCGGAACATAAAACTGAAGCTAGTGAAAAACGTTTAAAAATGTTAGAATATACAACTGATGGTTTTGAACTTGCCGAATATGATTTAATTAATAGAGGCCCTGGAGAATTCTTTGGAGAAAAACAAAGTGGTTCAATGAACTTTAAATATGCTGATTTAAAAGTTGATAATGAATTATTATTACTTGCTAATCAAGATTCTGAAGAAATTATTAATAAAGAGGAATTCTTTAATAATTCAGAATATCAAAAACTATATGAGTATGCTCATAATAATTATTTATTAAAAATGGAAAAAGTAGACTAAAAGGAGGGAAGCTTTTTGAATAAATTAGATAATTTACTTGATAAGTATAATATTAAAAAAGATCAAATTGCAGTTATTGAAGAAGCTTTAACTCATTCATCATATGCTAATGAACACAATACGAAAAGTAATGAACGATTAGAGTTTTTAGGCGATGCAGTATTAAGTGTTTTAGTAACAGAATTTATTTATAATGAATTTCCAACTTTACCAGAAGGAAAAATGACAAAACTTCGTGCAACTTATGTTTGTGAAGATGCAAACTATATTTATGCTCAAAAACTAGGAATTAGTGAAGTTTTAAGACTTGGCCATGGTGAAGAACTAGGCGGAGGAAGAACAAGAGCAGCTGTTTTAAATGATGCATTTGAAGCATTTCTTGGAGCAATCTATTTAACTAATGGTCTAGATAAGGTTAAAGAAATATTAATCGATGTAGTATTCCCACACATTGGGAAAGATATTGTAAAACCTTTTGTTGATTACAAAAGTCGTTTACAAGAATATATTCAAGCAGAAACTAGACAAGCACTAACTTACCGGGTTGATAATATTGTAGGTCCTCCTCATAATCGTACATTTACTATAAGTGTTGTATTAGATGGTATTAAACTTGGTGAAGGTGTCGGAAAATCAAAAAAAGATGCTGAGCAATTAGCGGCAAAAAAAGCATTAGAAAAAATGGTAAAATAAAAGAGACTCTAAAAGGGTCTCTTTTTATTGTATTTCTCTATTGAAATGTCCTCTAGTATTAGTATTAGAATCAAAGTATTTCGTATTAGCTTTTAAATTATTAAGTTTATCTAAATACATTCTAATGATTTTTATAACTTCTGATGGTGATTCAGTAGTAAAGACTAATCTAAAAGAAGCAATATCATTAAGGTCTTGTAAATCATCAATTAGATTTAGAGTTTTACTGTTAAGAATTGTAATAGTACAATCATCATTAAATTTAAGTGGGAATGATGCAATATCATCGTTTAAAACATATTGATTCTTTTTACAATTGCCACACATATTTAATTTTCTTAATGGGCAATATTTAGTAACCATTAAATTAAGTCTGCCATAGGCTATTAATTCTAATTGTGGATAAGTTTGATAGTTATTTAGATAATTATTGATAATATCTTGAATATTATTCTTGCTAACCTCATAAGAAAGGGTTACTGTATCAACTCCTAAACTATGTAGGATTGCGACACTTTTTGAATTAACAACATTTAAAGAATAATCAGTTGTTATTGTATTGGTATCTTTATAGTGTTGAATACCATTTACTCCCCCAACTAATAGATTGCCATACATATTACGATAAGAAACATTATTTCTTGGAACAATATTATCATAATAGATATCTTTAATTCCTATTGATTCAACAGCATTATATTGTGCTTCATTTGAAACTTGAATTGTAAGTTTTGGAGTAGGTTTATCAAAAAAAGGTACATTTATTTCTTTTGCTTTTTTAGTTTTTACAAAATGTTTAAGTCTATCTTCATTTAGTTTATTGATGGCATCTCTTTTTAAACTACTGATAACTTTTAAAGGAACAAAACCATTGTTATCAAAATCAATATAAATGTTTTCTAAGAAATATGGAGTATCATTAAGTTTAGAAAGTAATTCTTTAAAGTTATCGTCACTTATGCCTTTTGTTTTAGCAGTTTCAATAATATAATCACTTTCAACACTTACACTATGTTCTAAAAATTTAACATATAGTTTTAAACGGGTTCCAATACTTCCTTGAACAATCATATCTATACCAAATCTTTGGTATTCTTTTGGATATGATTTATTAATTTCATTTAAGTATTTAATATCTTTAGTTTTATAAACTAAATCTCCAACTTTAACTTTTTCTTTAATATCAATATTAATAAAACTATTAGATTCATTAATTAATTTACCAGAGTTATCATAGATTTTAATTAATGGAATTGATACTTCTTCACCAATCTTATTAGTTTCAATACGGATTTGATCATTTTGGGTAACACTATCAGTTAATTTAATAGTTACTCTTTTACCATTAATTTTAGTTACTTTACCAATTAAATAACCAAAGTTATTTGGTTTAATCGTATTTGTAATATCTTTTGGATCAGTTCCAAAAATATAACCTTTAGTAAAAGTTCTTTGGAAGTTTTTATAAATATGTTTATTATTTACTTTTTGATTATCAAGTAAACTTCGGTAGTATTTAACAATACCCGCAACATAACTAGCTTCTTTCATTCTTCCTTCGATTTTAAATGAATCAACGACTTTTAGTTTTTTAATATCTTCACTGACATTTAAGTCTTTCATACTAAGCAGATAACTTGCAGGATATGTAATATTGTTAGTAACATCTTTTAATGTATAAACTTTTCTACAACATCCAACACAGCGACCTCTATTACCACTTCGCATGCCTAGTAAACCGCTCATAAAACAGTTCCCTGAATATGATACACATAGTGCACCATGAATAAATGTTTCGAATGATATTTTAGTTTGCTTTTTAAATTCTTTAATTTTTTCAATATTTACCTCGCGCGCAAGAACTACTCTTTTCGCACCAAGAGATTCTACAAACTTAATACCATCTAAATCATCAATACCAAATTGTGTTGATATATGAGCTTCTATTGAAGAATAATTATTTGTAATATAATGAAGTAATGCTAAATCTTGAACGATGATAGCATCAATACCAATTTTAGCTAATTCATCGACAGTTTTAAATGCCATATTTAATTCGTGATCAAATAAAATAGTGTTCATCGCAACATAGATTTTCACAAATCGTAAATGAGCATAATCAGTAATTAACTTTAAATCGTCTAAATCAAAGTTATTCGCATATGCTCTGGCACTAAAAGAATTTAGTCCAACATAGATAGCATCTGCACCATTACTTATGGCGGCATAAAAAGCATCTAGATTACCAGCAGGAGCTAATAATTCACTCATGGATATCACCTCTTTTTGTATTTTATCATAAAACATAAAAAATAACAAATAAACAAATAGGAAATAATTTGTCTAAATTAAATAAATATTATATAATAGATACATTGGAAGGTATTTTTATGAAAAATGAGTGTTTAAGTATTAAAAAAAGTAATAGAGCAACTGGTTTAGAACTTTTAAAATTTATCGGAATATTTTTAATTGTAATTTGTCATGTTGTATCTACACTTGGAAGTGATAAACTACAATTAATAGGATATAATGATTATTTTCTAAATATCGCATTACCAACAAAAAATATTCAACATTTTATTTTAGGAATGCTTACCTATTCTGGTATTCTAGGAAATGCCATTTTTTTAATTAGTTCTATTTGGTTTCTTTTAGACAAAGAAAAAACAAATGGACAAAAAATCTTTAGAATGGTTTGTGAGATATGGTTTATATCAGTAGTTTGGTTATTAGTTACCATTTGTTTTACAGATATTAATTTAACGAAAGATTACATTAAACAATCTTTAATGCCTACATATCATTTTAATAACTGGTTTTTAACTTATTATATTGTACTTAGTTTAATATTTCCATTTTTAAATATAATTATTAAAAACATTAATAAAAGACAACATTTAATTATTTCCATTGTTTTATTTATTTGTTATATAGTTTTACCTTTTAAAAGAAGTTTTCCATTTGCAAATGAACTGATTCTTTGGATATCAGTATATTTTATTATTGGTTTTTTTAAAATTTACTGTATAGATATTTGTAATAATATTAAATTAAACCGAATTATTTTAATTAGTAATATTCTTATTCAATTTTTATTAATTTTAGGAGCTAATATAATATCACTATCAAATATTGATAAATTTATTCCCTTAACTAATTGGTTAAACAACTTTAATGTTTTTATTTATATCATTGCTTTTTCAGCAATTAATATCTATCGAAATAAACAATTGCATAGTAATATAATAAATTACTTAGCTAGTTTTTCGATGTTAATTTATATCATCCATGAAAATTTAATCTTTAGAGATTTCTATCGCCCTGTTGTATGGCAATTCATATATAATAAATTAGGATATAACTTAGTATTATTATGGTGTTTATTATATGCTTTATTGTTATTTATCGCAAGTTACATAATTGCCTTTATTTATAAAGTTTTACTTCAAAAAATATTATATAAACTTTTCGATTTAATTTATGGTTTATTAAAGAATGTATTAAATTTTATAATTGATAAGACTGAATGTATTTTGCATAAAGAATCTAGAAATTAAGTATTTTATTACTTTATTTGACTTTTGACACACTGTCTAATATAATATAATTAGAGGTGATAAAATGCCAACAGAAGTTTTTATTAATCTTCCAGATAGTAAAAAACAATTGCTAATAGATGCGGCTTTTAAAACTTTTTGTGATAAACCTTATCATTTGGTTTCAATTAATGAAATATCCCAAAATTTAGGTATTACAAGAACAGCATTTTATTATTACTTTACTTCAAAAGAAGATATTTACGAATATATTATTAAACTAATAAAAAAAGATTTTTTAGATAACTATGTTTATAACCAAGATAAAAGATTAAATTTATTTGAAATTTTTATTTCTTTATTTATCTTTTTATCAAATTTTAAAAATAATCAAAAACAAAACTTCATTATTGACTTATTTTATAATATAGGGTATAATGGTGAGGCTGAATTATTAGAAGAAATAATAAATAATGGTGAATTACAAAGTTTTCGTAAATTTAAAGGATTTGAAGAATATTCAATGAATACTTTAGAAGAAAAAGAAGAAGTACTTAGAATTTTACTTAGTATTGTTTATCATGAAGTAATAATATATTATCTTAAAGATGTTGATATTAATGATGCTTTAGCATCATTACAAAAAAAGTTTGATTTAATCAAATATGGAATAATCAGAAATGAGGAATTAAATAATGCATAAAATCGCTATATTAACAGATTCAACTTGTGACTTATCGCAGGAATTATTAGATAAGTATGATATTCATTATGTACCACTTTATGTAACTATTAATAATAAAACATATAAAGATGGTGCAGAATTAAAAGCAAAAGAAATGTATGAAAAAGCAGAAGCTGTTAAAGCTCATCCAAAAACTGCTGCTGCTTCTATTCAAGACATTTATGATTTCTTTATGAAGTTTTTAAAAGAAGACAAAGAAATTGTATATGCTGGTATTGGTGGAGGATTATCTTGTACTTTTCAAAACACACACATTGTTCGTGATTTAGTCTATGATAAACATCCCGAATATGAAGGACGAATTCATTTAGTTGATAGTATGAATTTATCTACTGGAATTAGTTTGACATTAATTAAAATGTGTGAAGCAAGAGATCAAGGTAAAACTGCAAAAGAAATTGTGGAAATTGGTGAAGATGTTGCTCCTAGAGTACGTGCTCAATTTTGTGTTGAAAATTTAGATTACATCCATAAAGGTGGAAGATGTTCTAATTCAGCAAAATTCTTTGGAACATTATTATCAATAAAGCCAATGTTAAAGGTTCAAGCAGGAAAACTTAATGTATGGAAGAAATCAATTGGTTCTTTCAAAAAAGCATTAAATATTATGATTGATGAATTTTTAACAAACTTTGAAAACATTGATAAATCAGTTGTATTTATTACTCATTCTGAAGGCGATCCATACGCAAAATATATTGAAGAAAAAATATCTGGTGTAATAGATAGAATCGAAAATGTATATAATACTAAAGCAGGTTGTGTAATTTCTAGTCACTGTGGTAGAAACACAACAGGTATACTTTATATTATGAATAAATAAAAAGAGTTAAAAAACTATGAGTTTTTTAAACTCTTTATATGGGCTAGTATTGGTTTCGACGGAATGTTTGAATGTTTGTAAGCATATCGTGGTTGTGCACGTTAAAACACCGAGGTTTAAAATAACCGGAAATCAAAATTTAGCTTTCTGCTAAGCTTAAAATAGCAGGACCTAATTATAGGTTTAACTCCTTTGCCTCTTGCCTGTGTGAGGTAAAAGGATTCAGAGAATAGGCTTTGATGAATACGTTAGCTTCGGCGTAGGATTCGAGATTTAGAGCTGGTAATGTTTAGTTTTGTTTATTTTCTCAAACATTATAAGATTTATTAATAAACTAAGTATGTAGAAAATGAATTGGATAACATTTCGGACGCGGTTTCGACTACCGCCTAGTCCACCATTAGAATACACGCCACTTTTTTGAAAGAAGAAGTGGCTTTTTAATTTTGTAGTAAATTTTTGTATAGTGTTGTATAATTAGGTAATTGAACTATAAGTATCAAAAAGTTTTATTAATGATTGTTTTTTGAATTGCAATTATTTGAGTTGTACTCATTTTGTGGACAACTGAAAAGAATTATGATAGAATATATTGGGTGATTTAAATGAAACAAAAAACATCAATTCGTTTTTTTAATAATGTTCCAATTCGTGCCATATGGGATGAAGAATCATTAAGTTGGTGGTATTCAGCTGTTGACCTGATTAATGCAATAACAAATTCAACTAATTCAAGAAGATATTGGAATACTTTAAAGAGTAGAAACAATTATTTGAAAGAATTTATTAAGGTATGTAAACTTACTTCTCGTGATGGTAAAAGATATTTAACAGATATTATTGATGAAGAAGGAATAAAACAAGTATTATTATTGATTCGATATAAGAATAATGATGCACTCACAAAATGGCTTAAAGGTTTAATGAATCCATTAGATGAGCAAAGTAAAGAAAAAGCTTATGAATTACTAGAGAGCCATATATTAGATGACATTGAAGTGGGTACCACAAAAGGATTGCAACAAATACATGCTTACATATTTGGTGGTTTATACGGTTTTGCTGGAAAAATAAGAGAAAAAAATATTTCTAAAGGTGGCTTCATTTTCGCAAATGCAATTTATTTAGAAGAAACATTAAAACGAATTGACAATATGAAAGAAGACACATTAGAAAATATAATAGCTAAATATGTTGAAATGAATATTGCACATCCATTTATGGAAGGAAATGGAAGATCAACAAGAATATGGCTTGATTTAATTTTAAAGAAAAACTTAAAAGTTTGTGTCGATTGGAGTAAAATTAACAAAAAAGACTATTTAGAAGCAATGGAAAAATCATCTACTTCATCAGAAAAAATATGTTTATTGATAAAAGGTGCTTTAACGGATAAAGTTAATGATAGAGAATTGTTTTTAAAAGGTATAGATTATTCTTATTATTATGAAGAAGTCGACTAAAATATTTATCTCGTTGAATTAATTTAATTATTTTTTATTTATACAAAAGTGACGAGGGTATTGTCAAGTAATTCCCTAGTCCACCAATAGAACACACGCCACTTTGTTGAAAAATGAAGTGGCTTTTTTATTTTGTAGTAAATTTTTGATATATATGATATAATTAAGTACAAGATTTAGTTTCATAAGTGAGTAAAAATAGAATTGAGACTATGAAAGTTCATAGGCTTAGTATAAATTATAATAGGAGACAACTATATGGATTTCAAAGAATTTATGAAATATTATTACGACGAAACCTTAAAAACATTTCCTGAAAAAAGTAATTCTAGAGCTCGAGGGATTAATTTGAGTAAAAAAAATAGAAAAGCAGGTATTATTATTGGCTATATTTTACTAATGTTCTTTATATTTTTATTTCCATTATTATTTATTATTGATAATTCCTTGATGTTGATAATGTTTATGGTGGGGCTTTTAGGCATAATTTTGGCTATATTTTTGGAAGCTGATTATAATATTTTATCTATTATTCGTTGTTATTACATATATAAGAAGAATACAGTATATTCTGAAATGCTTGTTCGATCTTGTTTTTTTTCAGGTAAAATACATTTAGTTTTTCAACAACAATTAAATATAAAAGGTATGAAATTTAGAAATATGCGTGAAAGTTTTTTTTCAAATAAGTTCAGAAGAAAATATACAATCCCTTTTAAAAATGATAATCACATTATTTTTATTTTAAAGTCCAATAAATTAAGTGTTTGTTATAATAATATGAAAAAAATATATGTTAAAAATTATATAAATTTAAATGAGTTATTTAAAGATATTAGAAGTGATTTTTTATTAAATAATTAAAAATGATTTATCTATATTATGTATATATGAAAATTCATAAAAAATAATTTGAATTTATAGTATTTTTAATATTTCTAAAATACTCACGTTTCAATAAGTAAAATTCCCGGTTTTTACATAAAAACCGGGATTTATTTGTAATTATAATGAAAATGACGTGGGTAAAGACAAGTAACCGCCTAGTCCACCAATTGATATCACGATCGAACTTGCAAACTTTGAAATAAGTGATGGTTAGTTAGCTTTAGTTATAAGACTTTAATAAGTGTGAAGAAAGTAGATAGAGATATCTGCTTTTTTTAATACAAATATTATATGTAATAAATAAAAAAATGTATCTTAATACAATCTTAATGTGAATAATAAATGCTTAACGGCATCTTTATAAGATAAATGATATAATGGCACAAAGAGGTAAAGAACTATGTTAAAAAAAAGATTTCATTTATCAAAATTCAAAACTATTTTATTGGGTTATCTTTTTGTAATTTTAATTGGTTCTTTTTTACTTTCATTACCAATATCATCTGCAAGTAAAACATGGACTTCTTTTATAGATTCTATATTTACATCAACTTCAGCAGTTTGTGTTACTGGTCTAGTTGTATTTGATACTGCAACTCATTGGTCGATATTTGGTCAAATGGTAATTCTGTTATTAATTCAAATTGGTGGTATGGGAGTAATAACTGTAGCAATTTCATTTATTATGCTATCAGGGAAAAAGATAGGTTTATTTAGTAGAGATGCACTAAAGGAATCAATATCAGCTTACAATGTAGGTGGCATTGCTAGTTTAACGAAATTTATTTTAAAAGGAATTTTTCTTTTTGAGTTATTAGGTGCATTAGTAATGATGCCATTTTTTTGTAAAGAGTTTGGTTGGAATGGTGTATGGATGTCAATTTTTCATTCTATATCAGCTCTTTGCAATGCAGGGTTTGATATAATGGGGAAATATTCTGGAGAATTTACGTCTTTTACAATGTTTTCTTCAATGTCCATTATCAACATAATGATATGTCTATTAATCGTTATTGGTGGTATTGGTTTTATTGTATGGAAAGATATATATGATTATAAATTGAATTTTAAAAAATATAGATTACAATCAAAAGTTGTAATTATTATGTCAATAATTTTAATAATTTTACCTGGACTATATTTCTTCTTTTTTGAGTTTAATGACCTAAATTTAAAAGAAAGAATTTTAGTTTCTATATTTCAAGCTATAACACCTAGAACAGCTGGATTTAACACTATTAGTCTTAATGGTGTAAGTGAAGTTGGGTTAACAATCTTAATTATCTTAATGTTAATTGGTGGTTCTCCTGGTTCTACTGCTGGTGGTATGAAAACTTCTACTATAGCTGTTATATTTGCATCAATCATTTCAGTATTTAAAAATAAAGCAAATGCTGAATTATTTAAAAAAAGAATTAGTGATGAAAATGTTAAAAATGCATTTGCGATTTTTTTCCTATATTTATTTATATTCTTATTTAGTGGATTAGTAATCAGCAAAGTTGAAAATGTTCCGGTATTAACGGGTTTATTTGAAACAGCTTCTGCAATTGGAACAGTTGGACTTACTTTAGGTATTACGCCTGCATTAGGTTTAATATCAAAAATAATTCTAATTATATTAATGTTCTTTGGTCGATTAGGTGGATTGACACTAATATACGCTACATTAGGAGAAGGGAAACAACAACATTATAAATATCCAGTAGAAAAAATTATAGTTGGTTAGGAGGAAACAACATATGAATAAGAGAACAATACTTTTAATAGGTTTGGGTAGATTCGGACTACACATAGCAAAAAAATTACATGAACTTGGACATGAAGTGATGGCAGTAGATGTAAATGAAGAAAAGATTAATCAAGCCGTTCCATATGTGACAGATGCACAGATAGGGAATAGCACAAATGAAGATTTTTTAAAATCCTTAGGAATTAATAATTTTGATTTATGTATAGTTACTATTAGTGATGATTTTCAAAGCTCACTTGAAACAACAAGTTTATTAAAAGAATTAGGTGCGAAAAAGGTTGTATCAAGAGCAGAAAGAGATGGGCAAGCTAAATTTCTTTTAAGAAATGGAGCAGATGAAATAGTATATCCAGAAAAACAACTCGCTTCTTGGATGGCAATCAAGTATAGTGCAGATCATATTTTAGATTATATTGAGATAGATAATGAACATGCAATATTTGAAGTAAGTGTTCCAAAAGATTGGATAGGTAAAACCATTGGTGAAATTGATATTAGAAAAAAATATGGAATTAACATTTTAGGGATAAAAGATGGTAAAAAATTAAATGTTAATGTGATTCCATCTCAAATACTTAGTTTAGAATTATCTTTATTAGTAATAGGAGATTATAAGGAATTAAAGAAGTGTTTTAAAATATAAAAAACGATTAAGTATGGAGGTAGCTTATGAAAGATATAATTATATTAGTTGTATTTTTAATATATGGCATAATGGGCTATTTTCTAATGAAAAGACTAGATGAATTTATAAAAAATAATAAAAGGAATAATAGAAAATAAAAGTAAATATAATTTAAATTATATTAAAAAAATGGTATAATAAGATAAAATATTTTTGTTTTGCAAGGGAGATAATTATGGCACATGATATTAAAGAAACTCAAATAAATGAAAAACAAGAACACATTTTAGTTGGTCTTTCATCATCTCCTTCAAATGAAAAGATTATTTTAACTGCTTATAAAATGGCAAAAGCGTTTAATGGAACATTAACTGCAATTTATGTTCAAACTACAGATTTAAATACTATGAATGAAGAAGATAAGGAAAGGTTACATAAAAACATTTCTTTTGCTGAAAAACTGGGTGCTAAAATAGTTACTATTACTGGTGAAAATGTGCCTTTTCAAATTTTTGAATATGCAAGATTAACAAGTGTTACTAAGATTGTAGTTGGTAAAAGTTCAAATCACAAGAGAAGTTTAATAAAAAGACAATCTCTTGTAGATCAATTAATGCTTTTGGTTTCAAATATAGAAATGTATATAATTCCTGATAGTAATATACAATATAAAGAAGGAAAGGCACTATTAGGAAGAAAGACAATAATCCCATCATTAAAAGATATCTTATTTACTATAATGTTATTATTAATAGAAACTTTAATTGGCTATTTATTTATGAGGATTGGATTTACTGAATCTAATATAATTATGATTTATATTGTAGGTGTTCTAGTCACTGCTATTTTAACTAATAGTCAGATATGTTGGATTGCTTCATCTGTTTTAAGTGTTGTATTATTTAACTTTATGTTTACATTTCCTCATTTTTCTTTAGTTGCTTATGGAGAGGGTTATCCAATTACATTTGCAGTTATGTTAATAGTATCATTAATTACAGGTAGTATTTCTAACAAAATGAAAAGTCAAGTGAAAAAGTCAACTGAAACAGCTTATAGAACTAAAATCTTATTTGATGCAAATCAATTAATTCAAAGTGCTGAAAATGATGAAGAAATACTCAGTGTTACAGTTAATCAAATTCAAAAACTATTGGATAGAGAAACGTTTGTATATTTATCTAAAAAGAAAAAATACTATACTATATCACTTGACCCTTCAGAAGAATTAGAGAGTATTAATAAAGAAATTATTCAGTTAGTGCTTAATAAAAATATTAAAGCAGGATATGGTACTGAATATTACAAAAATGATAATTATGTCTATATTCCTTTAAGTGGTAATAAGAATATGTTTGGAGTTGTTGGAATTAAAGTAAAAAATAATCCAATTGAACCATTTGAAAATAGTATTATATTATCAATAATTGGGGAATGTGCTTTAGCTATTGAAAATTATTACAATTTAAAAGAAAAAGAATTAAATGAAATTTTAGCAAAAAATGAACAAGTTAGAGCAAATTTATTAAGATCTATCTCACATGATTTAAGAACACCTTTAACATCAATTATGGGTAATTCTGATAATTT
>JAFQRV010000001.1 GCA_017409905.1 Bacilli bacterium | reverse complement strand
TTTTATATTACTACTAAAAGTTGCATTGTGAAACTTTTTGTAGCGTAAAACTCGAATATGAAACATTTTGTAGTGTAAACCCTTAAAATGAAACATTTCGTAGTAATGAAACATTAGTATGTGTCTATAAGTCATCGGATTTATAGTGAAAATATAGAGGTTTTAACATCAAAATCAAGGAATTATGCATCTGTTCAGGTGCATTTTTTTATTTTTCAGGACATTTAATAGATTTTAGTAACTAATGGGATTTGAATATAGGATATTTTATGGTAGTTGGAAAAATAGTCGGTTGATGGGATTTGAACCTATAAATGTAGCAATAATTAAAAACTTAACTTTTAGTTAATATATGGTTAACTATCAGTGGGTGGTAAATACATTTTCTTGATGATATAATATTATTGTGAATTAATTCACATTGTAATTAAGGCCGATATTACAAATAATATAAAAGCAAAATTGCTTTAAGAAAGGAATGTATTTATGAATATTAAAATTTCAGAAAACATCAAAAGACTAAGAAAAGCTAAAAAGATTACACAAGAAGGACTAGCAGAAATCTTTAATGTTACACCTGCCGCTGTTTGCAAATGGGAAAACAACGAAACATACCCTGATATTACATTATTATTTCCTTTATCACATTTCTTTGGTGTATCGATTGATGAATTAATGGGTTATGACAATATGTTAATTGAAGAAGAAATCAAGAAAGCGAAAGAAGAAATTCATAATGCCTGGTATGTTAATAATGATTGGAATAAAGCAAAAGAATTAACCATTACTGCAAGAACTGCCTATCCTAATGATTATGAAATAATGGTTAATTTTTTATTCTTTACAACAGGTGGAGTGGCAGATAATGATCCAAATATATTAATTCAAAATGAAAAAGAAATTATTAAAGTATGTGATTTAATACTAGAAGGTTGTGATGTAGAAAACTATAGACTTGAAGCTATTAATTATAAAGCAAAAGTGTTATATGCAAAAGGTGATGAAGGAAGTGCTTTAGAACTATTAAATAATTTCCCATCATTCTATCATGCAAGTGGTCAAAAAATAGAACAACTTTATAAAAAAGGCACTAAAGAATACTATAATCAATTAACATCAAACTTATATGAACTTGCTAAATTTGTTGGGAATAAATTTGGTAAGTATATATCATATGATGATAAGTTATCAAATGAAGAAAAGATGGATAAAGTAGGCAGACTAGTAAAATTATATAATAGTATTAAAGGTGATAAAGACTATGATGTTTTAGTAAAAGTTATCAAAGATGCTGTTAAAGAAGTAGTTCATAGAGGTAAGCTAATTGGATTTAGTAATCAAGAAATTGGAACATTAGAAGAAATTAATATAGAAATTAACAGATAAGTTAATTAGTCAGCAAGTAGAATATAAAGACAGTATGCTTGCTGACTTTTTATTTAGTAGATAAATATTTGATTTTATAGTATAATATTAATGAGGTTAATATTATGAAATCAATAAAAGAATTATCAAAAGAATTTAATATATCATCAAGAACTATTAGATACTATGAAGAATTATTTGATTTGAATAGTATTAAGAAGTCTAATGTTCGTTATTATGATGATGAAGAAATTAAGAAAATAAAAATAATAGTAGTATTTAGAAAACTGAATTTCTCACTAGATAAAATCAAAAAATTAATGCTAGAGTTTAATCAAGAAAATATATTAAATATTATTAATGAAGAAAAGGTTAAATATTTAAAACAAATAAAGGAAACGACTAATTATTTTGTATTACTTAATGAACTAAAAACTTTAATTACAAATACAACAGATGATAGTTTAGAAGAATTCGTTATTAATGAATTGTTTGATGACTACAAAGGAGGTAAAGATTGTCATATTAATGAACGTACTGAAAAACAACATCAAATTATTAATACTTTTTTTGAAATGATAAAAAACAAAGACATTTTACCATTTAAAGAATATTGCCACGAGAAAATTGAACTTATTGGCTTTCAAGATTTCATCTTAAATACATTAAAACTAGATGAAACACTAATTGATTATAGAATTAATTCAGAATATAGTTTATTTAATGGTTCGGTGTTTGTAGTTGTAAATACTAAAAATGAAAAAATGACTTTAAAGATAGTGTTTAATACTGATGATATTGTGATTGGTATATGGATAGTAGAGTTTACTAAACATAACTCTTGACATTGACGTTGCGTCAAGATGTATAATGCAATTGGAGGATTATATTTATGAAAAGAATTAGTAATATATTGTTAATATTTTTTATATTTGTGACATCAATTGTATTAACATCTTGTGACAAAAAACCAACTATTTATGAATATGTTGAAACTGACATTGTTATTGAAACAGGGAAATATAAGTTACCAGGTAAATTAACAATTCCTGAATCAAAACAAAAAGTGCCCGGTGTAATTTTTGTTCATGGTAGTGGTGCTAACGATATGGATGAATCTATTGGAGCATTAAAGTTATTTGAAGAATTAGCAATCAAACTTGCAAAAAAAGGTGTTGCAAGTATTAGATATGACAAAAGAACTTATGCCTATGCAGAACAGTTGGCAACAAAATTAGATTTTACAGTTTATGAAGAAGTTATAGATGATGCAATATCTGCAATTAACATATTAAAACAAAATGATAAAATAAGTGATATTTATATTATTGGGCATTCGTTTGGTGGTCAGCTTGCACCAGTTATTGCAAATAAAACAGATGTTAAAGGAGTAATCATCCTTGCTGGTACAACTGAACATATAATAGATGTAGCAATGAATCAATTAAAAGAACAAAATAATCCATATTATAACGTATATGATCCGTATGATGAATATTTTAGAGACATTAAAGAAGTAGTTCCATCAGAAATTGGGTATTTCTTTATGGGAGCATATGAGACATATTGGGTTAGTTATAATAACATCAATTTAAGCGAAGAGATATTATCTTGTGGTAATAACAAGAGAATGTTAGTACTACAAGGTGGATTAGATTTGCAAGTAAAAGCAAGTGGATTAGATAATTATAGAAACTTATTAAAGGATACTAATGCTGAGTTTAAATTGTATGAAACACTTAATCATATGTTCGTTGATGGAACCGGAGAAACAATTACAACAGCGTATCAAGTATATAAAGAAATACCTAATATTGTAATTGAAGATATATCAAAATTTATTGAGGGATAAAATATGATTTTAAAAAAAATTATAGCATACACGATTTTGCCACTAATAATGCTATTTATTGGAGTAATTGGTATTGTATATCCTGAAAAGGTTAATAAATCAAGATGGATATCAAAACCTTTTGAATTCAAAATATTAAATAAAAATGAAAATACTATAAGAACTGCTACTATAGCTAATTGTATTTGCTTATTAATAGAAGGTATTATTTATAGTATTATATCAATTATGGTATGGCTTAATAAAATTGAAATAACATCCTTTGAAACTTTTTTATTGATTATTATTACAGTGATTTTACCATTGCCATTTATATTTATAGTTCATTTTATAAGGTTTGATAAGAATGGTAATTTAAGGAGAAATAAATAATGTTTAAATTTGTTATTGATTTAGGAACAGTTCTTAATATATTTTTGATGATACTATATTTAATAATTGTGATTAGTTTTCAATTTGTAAAAATAGGAGCCTGGGGGTTAAAAAGAAATATATGCATGAAGTCAGAAGAAATATGGCATAAAGTTCACGTAGCTGCAAGTTATGCAACTATGCCCTTTGTTCTTATAAGCATTGTAATGATTTTTGTTAATAATATGTGGTTTAAAATTGCTTGTGGCTCAATCTTATTATTACTACTTCCAAGAGTATGGGATATAGTTGTTAAAATAGTAACTAAGAAAGATGCTTTTGAAATAAATCAAAAAGAACAAAGAGATTTAGAAGAACAAATAAAAAAAGAATCAGGTTGGAAATAATATGTTTTTTAGAATATATGCCAAAAAAGAAAATGTTTTCATAAATATTATTTACCGGAAAAATTAAAAGTATGATATTATATTGTTGAACCATAGGAAGGCTTGGGTAATGCCTGAATCCAAATATTCCATTTATGGGGAAAGTAGGTTTATACAGCCTACTTTTTTATTTTGTTTCATATTTTTGGTATAATTTTTAGAAAAGTGTGAAAATTTTTGCATAGTAAATAAATTTTATATTACTACTAAAAGTTGCATTGTGAAACATTTTGTAGTGTAAATGCTTAAAATGAAACATTTTGATTTAATGACTATAGGAGACTGACCACGGACTCGAACCTATAAGAGATAATGGTGGAAAATCCATTTAAAAAATAGTATAATATTCTTATAAAATTATGGGAACCTTTTTTAAACTTTTGCAACTATATAAGTGAAGAGGTAAGAAATATGAACAAGAATGAGTTAAAAGAAAAAGTAGTTGATTATGCCAGTAAAGTATTTTTCTATTGCGTGAAAAGATGTAATAGTAGAATGGATGCTGAAGATTTATCACAAACAATTCTATTAGAAATAATCCAAAATATTGATAAGGGTGCACGTATTGATAATTTAGATTATTACGTATGGGGTGTTTGTAAAAATCAGTATAACATATATTTAAGAAAAACTATTAAAGATAGAAAAAATCTTGAATTGAAAGTTGATATTGATGATGCAGATGATTTTAAAACAGCCCTTGATGAAATAGTAGAAGATGAAAAGATTAGAAGATTGAATCAAGCCATCAAATTGTTAAGTAATGATTACGCAGAAATACTTTATGCTTATTATATAGAAGATAAAACTTTAAAGTTCATAGCAGAAGAATTAAATATACCTCTTGGGACAGTGAAGAAAAGACTGTTTACTATTAGACAAAAGTTAAAGGAGTATTTAGATATGGAAAAATTGAACGGAAAAAAAGCATATGTTCCAAAAGATTTTTCAGCATCATTTGGAATGATGAAAATGGGAACATATAATCCTCATAATTATGTTAATACTTTAATTAGTAAAAATTTATTATACCACTCTTATGATAATCCATGCACAATTGAGGATTATTCGTTAGAGTTAGGAATGGCAAGACCTTATGTTGAAGATATTGTAGATCAATTAGTTAATGTGACATTGCTTAAAAAAGTTGAAAAAAATAAGTATATTACAAATTTTCCTTATATTACAAAAGATGTATTAAACTCAAATGCAAATATATTATTAGAGAATTATAAAACATACACTGATGAATTAATTAAATTTGCAAAAAATCATATAGATGAATATAGACAATTAATTACATATGCAAATTTAACAAATGAAGAAGCAATGTGGAGTTTTTGTCTATTCCTAAATTATGAAATATTAAATGATATAAAACCTATGTTTGCATATCATGATAGACCCGGTGGAGGAAAATGGGATTTCTATATGACTGACTTAAGAGATGCCAATGAGTTTTTGGTGGATATGGGTATTAATACATATCAAGATGGAATAGATAGAGTAAATGCTTATACATTCCAAAACGCATCAAATATCGGAAGATTAGCTTTTAATAAATCAGCAAATGGAACTGAAAACTATGAATTATTAAATGAATTGTTAGGATGGTGTAATGCACCTTATGAAAATATTGTTAATAGAGTTATGATTGACCAAAAGGAACAAATTATTGATTACATTAAAAAAGGATTTTTGAAAGTAGTTAATAATAAAATCAAATTTAATTTCCCATTCTTTACATATCATGATTTTAAAAAGGTAAGAAAACTAGCACAATCTAGTGAACTAGATATTGTCAAAGAGAAACTACAAATTATAATAGATAAATTAAGTCATAATATGAAAGATTATTTACCAAAATATTTAGAAGATTATTCTGATTCATTATTAAGTAATCAATTATGGGATGTTCAAGGCTTAGTTATTAAAGCATTCAATGATGCTGGATTATTAGATAATAAAGAGAATGAGGATTTTTTTCCGTATAACTTAATTTTAATTACATCAGATATTAATAAGATATATGAAAAATAAATACTAAATTATAAGATAGTTAACCAACAAAAGGGTAGCTGCTTTTTGAATAGTAGAAATAAATGTGGTAATATTAAAATATAAAAGTTTTTGTCACTTTTTACTAGTTTAAATTGTTTTATATATGAAAGGATAAAAGTTCTCTTAAAAAGAGACAGCATTCTAGTGCATAAATTTAAATTATGTATTATAATATAAATAAGTAAAATAGTTCCAACAAAATGGGACTTTTATTTGTTATATTAATAGGAGGTATATTAATATGAAAAAAATATTGGTTAGTATGTATTTGCTAGTATTTGGATTATGTTTAGTAGGGTGTAATATTGCAGAAAGCAAAACATTTACTATAGCCTTAAGAGATGGTTTATATTCTGGACAATATAACGATATTTATGATATATATATTGAATTTGATAATATTTCCATAATGGAATTTGTTAAAACACAAACAGGAAACTGTATGAAAGATTTATATACTAAAGACGAAAAATCTTATACACCATACGATGTACAAATTATAATTTCTTATGCTCCTTATAATGAAAAAATATATAATACAAAAATTAAATTTAAGGATATGGTTGCAATTAATAATAAAACTACAACAACGTATAAGCTTTCAAATATTACTGATGATGGTTCGTATGATATATCCAAATTTAATATAGAATTAGTGGATACTGACAATGATTTAGTTGCAGATAAGTTAAATTTAAATATTGAAAGTAAGTTTATTAATGGGGAATGTGAATTAGTTTACCATCCAAAAAGTGGATCAGAAGATTATCACAGTATTCAAATGGTAAATTATTCTTTAACATATGATGATAATTTGGTTGTAGAAGTTGGACATTATGAAAACTCAAAAACTGTTATTGCAGGATGTAAACTTGTATTTTATGTTAAATCATCAAGTATTGATAAAGAAGTACTAATGTATATTAATGATGAACAATTTGGGTATCCTCAAATATCAATACATCACGGTGATGAGTGTTATGAGTATGAATATATAATTGGGTATAGTAATGTTGATATCAGATTTAAAGAAGTACCAATATTTCATGAACATGAATACATTAATGGTTTATGTGATTATGGTGAATTCGATAGTGTATGGTTAAATGAAAACTTTAGATTATCAGATGAACAAATATTATTTGAAGGTAGTGTTGATGACGAATTCAATTGTGATGTCATTCTTTTGACCCTAAAACATACCACAACTTATATAGAATTGTCAAAAAGATATTTTAGAATAGATGAAATAACTGAAGTTGTATATTTTAGTTCTACTCCACCAAGTCATTTCTATGAACCTGGAAATGAAGACAAGTTAAATAATTTTCATCAAGATGTAGTTTTATATGTTGATGCTGAAACAAAAGAAGAGATTATTGAATTAATAAAAGAGTTAGAAAAGTTACCATTTATTAGAAGTGCAGAACCTAATTATATTGAACCAGTAGAATAACCAATCAAGCTAGCTAACTCAAAAAGTTAGCTGGCTTTTTAAATAGTAGAAATAAGTGAGGAAATGTGGTATAATCATAGCATGCAACAAATTAGATACATAATGTAAATACTTGTTGCTGTAAAATATAAATGATACATTATATACTAAAATCGAAAGGAGGATATTATTATGACAATAGCAGAAAAGATAAAACAATTGAGAAAAGATAATAGTATGACTCAAGAAGATTTAGCAGAAAAGTTAAATGTATCTCGTCAAACCATTTCTAAATGGGAAACAAGTGTTACAATACCAGATGCGGATAATATCGTAGCAATTTCTAAATTGTTTAATATCACAACTGACGAATTATTAGATTATAGGGTAGAAACTGTTCAAAAGAAAAAACAATTTATAATGGATATGGCAGTATTGCTATTTGGAATTATTGGATTTATCGTATTTGCAATTTTGCTTATGACTAATCAAATAGATGAAACATCATCAGTAATTACAATTAATGGTTATGGAATTGCAGCAATTCTTTTCTTAATACTAATTATTGCTTTTATCATAGTAATGATTAAACGAAATGCAAAAAAATAAATTAAAGATTTTAGTAATAGTATTGTTTTTTGTGCTTATAACAACTTTTGGAATTTATCTAGTTAAAGCGATTATTGAGTGTATCAATACTTATAACGATATTACGACATCATTTCCATGGTATACTCCTATCTTAATTAATAGTTTAATATTTGTTATTCCGCTAATAATTGAGATACTTGTTCTAGGATATTTTTATATACGATTAAAACAAAGAAATAATAAATAGACATAGAGGCCAGTTAACCAAAAAGGTTAGCTGGCTTTTTAAATAGTAGAAATAAATGAAGAGATGTGGTATAATTATTGTTGAAGATATTCTGAAAAAAATTAATTTAATTTAATGTTTGGAGAAAAAAATATGATTAAACCAGATAGATTAAAAAAAGGAGATAAAGTTGCAATTGTAAGTTTATCTCGTGGGCTTCTAGGAGAAGATAAATTTATTCATATACTTGATATTGCAAAAGAAAGATTAGAAAGAGAATATGGATTACAAGTAGTAGTTATGCCTAATGCGTTAAAAGGTATAAACTATTTAAACGAACACCCTGAAGCAAGAGCGGAAGACTTAATGAATGCATTTAAAGATAAAACTATTAAAGTAATCATTAACGCAATAGGTGGAGATGATACTATAAGATTACTACCATATATTGATTTTGATATTATTAAGAATAATCCTAAAGTCTTTATGGGTTTTTCAGATACTACAGTAAATCATTTTATGATGTATAAAGCTGGTCTTGTGTCATACTATGGTGGCTCTCTAATGAATAACTGGGGAGAATATGTTGAAATAAATGAATATACTAAGGAATCATTAGATAAAGCGTTCTTTAATCCTCAAGATACTTATGAACTTAAACCATCAAAATATTGTAGTTACGTAGACAAAAAGGTTAGATGGGGTATTGATAATATCAATGTCAAAAGAACTGTAGAAGAAGATACTAGTGGCTATGAAGTATTACAAGGAAGAGGTAGAGTACAAGGTAAACTGCTTGGTGGATGTATTGAAACATTCATATACTTAATTGGTACACCACTTTGGCCAACACTAGAAGAATGGAAAGATAAGATACTATTTATCGAAGTAAGTGATGAAGAAGAAAGTGAATTACCTGAGTATTATTTTGCTTGGATACTTAGAAATCTAGAAGCTCAAGGTATATTTAATGTAATAAAAGGTATAATCTTTGGTAAGCCACCTGTAAAAGAAAAATATGATGCTTATAAAGAAATACTTTTTGATATAGTGAGTACTGATGGCAAACATCAAGATTTACCAATTATTTATAATGTTAACTTTGGACATGCATATCCTATTGGAATTATTCCAATAGGACTTGACTGTGAATTAGATTGTGAAAATAAGACAATAACAATATTAGAAAAAATAACAAATTGATAATCGTCATAGTTTATAAAATTTTTTGTCACCTTTTACTGTTCTAAATTGTTTTATATATGAAAGAATAAAAGTTCTCTTAAAAAGAGATAGTATTCTAGTGCTTATTGTGAAATTATGTATTATAATATAAATAAGTAAAATAGTTCCCAAAAAAATGACTTTTATTTGTTATATTAATAGGAGGTGAATTTATATGAAGAAAATATTAGTTAGTATATTTTTGTTAGTATTTGGATTATGTTTAGTTGGATGTGATAATAATAAGAATAAAAAACCCACAGTATCTATGTTATATTCTGATTGGTATAATTGTGCTAAACTTCCAAGTATGGAAAATCCTTTTGCAGAAGTATATGATGGTTGTTATACAATTAAGATTGATGAAAACAATAATGTTTCTTTTAAATCAATAAATCAAGAACAACTTAAAGGTACATTAGAATATGAAGAAAAAGAATATACTATTGATATTAAGATTACATTTGAAAATAATGAAATAGCAAATGGTAGTGTGAGCATTAGTAGTGCCGTACCTTACCTAAATTTTTTCTATAAAGGTGTTAATCATTGTTTTTCTAAAACTAAAGTGGTTTCAAAAGAAGAGTTTGAGCAATATCGTAATGATTTCAATAAGTTTTTAAGAGAAGCATTTATAGAAAATAATTATCCAACCATTGAAGAAGTTGAAACTGATGAATTGTACAGACAATATACTAACTTTCATCAAATAGACCCTTGCTGCAATGGGCCTAAACAGTATATAAGTGTAAATAAAGTAGTAATTGATATTAATACAGAAAAAGATGAATTTATTGTGACATATAGTGATGGCAAAATAGAAAACATAAATATTTTTGATGTTGAAAATATAGTTTTAGTAAAATTGGATGGCACATTTGAAAAATTAGATAATATCCAAGATGGACAATGCTTTATTACTGAAAATCATGCTTTATTTTATTTTGAATGTGAACACCAATGGGATGAAGGAGTAGTTGATCCATCTTCAAGTCTTTCTAATCCACCTATAAAATACACTTGTTTACTTTGTGGAGTAACAAAAAAAGAACCAACTGAATGGTTAGAACATTCACATGATTATATAGATGGACTATGTGATTGTGGTGAATTCGATAGTGTTTGGTTAAATGAAAACTTTAGATTATCAGATGAACAAATATTATTTAAAGGTAGTGTTGATGACGAATTCAATTGTGATGTCATTCTATTAACTTTAAAGCATACAACAACATATATTGAATTATCAAAAAGACATTTTAAATTAGATGAAATAACTGAAGTAGTATATATAAGTTCAACTCCTCCAAGTCATTTCTATGAACCTGGTAATGAAGACAAGTTAAATAATTTTCATCAAATTGTATTTTTATATGTTGATGTTGAAACAAAAGAAGAGATTATTGAATTAATAATAGAATTAGAGAAATTACCATTTGTTGAAAGCGTAGGCCCTAATTCTATTGAACATGGAGAATAACCAATCAAGCTAGCTAACTCGAAAAGTTAGCTGGCTTTTTAAATAGTAGAAATAAATGAAGAGATGTGGTATAATTTAAACTAGATAAAGGAGGTTTATATGAAATATAGTAAAGATGAAATTTTATATTTTAAACCATCATATAACGAACAAATTAAATATTGTAGAATTTGTCAAATAGTAAAGTATTTAGAAGATACAAAGCAATATTTAGTTATTGCAAGTGATATTTATTGTCCATATCATTACTGTAAATGTGTTATTTATGAAGAAGATTTAGATAATATAGAAAATACATTTCTTATTAATGAAACTAATATAAATAATTTGTATATAAAAATGTCATTAGATGATGTTATGAAATTACAATATTATAATATATATCAAGAAGTAAAAAAATAAGTTTAATAAAGTCAATGTCAGCTAACAAAAAAATAGTTAACTGGCTTTTTAAATAATAGAAATAAATGAGGAAATGTGGTATAATAACTATTAGATAAATAAGAATTTTATAAAGGAGATGATAAGATGAATAAGACATTAAAAAACATACTTGAATGTTCATTAGGATCAATATTGGTTTTATTTTTTGGACCATTGTTATCTCCAATTAGCAATCCTTGGTACCAAATTTATACTGAACCTTTATACTGGGTCTTTGGAATTTTAGGATGTTCTATTTTAACTAGTATAATTATTTATTTTATTGATATTAATCCTAGAAAATTTTACTATTGCTTGAATATAGTTCCTATATCTATATTTCTTACTTTTTCGATGATTGATTTAATTATATCTCTTATTTTTATATCACTTATTGAGAATATATTACTGAAAATCATCTTATTGATATTATTGATTTTATTATATTTATTCTTAATTTATTTATTTATGCATCGAGGAATATGTATATATAAAAAAGGTAAAATTAGAATTTTTAAATTTAAAATTAAAACATATTTTGCAAACAAAATAGATGATATTAATTTTGAATATCAAAATAAAAAATGCTTAATATCTATTACAATTGGTGATAATAAAGAAGAATTTAAAATATCTTCATTTTCAGCAAAATCAATAGAAAATAGGATGAAACAAATAGTTAATACAAATCATTAAATTAGAATTAATAGAATAGATGGAGGTATGATTGATGATGAAAATATTAAGATTATTTGGGTTTATTTGTTTAGGAATTGCTAGTATATTTAGTTTAATCAATACAATAGTTGAAAAAAATATATTTTATGCATGGATAATCATTTCATTATATTTAGTTTCGTGTGTTAGTTTGATAATATGGTTGATTTTAAATAAAAAGGTAAAGTAAACCATAAATTCCAATTTATCGAGTAATAAAATTAATAAATAACCAATCAAGCTAGTTAACCAAAAAAGTTAGCTGGCTTTTTAAATAGTAGAAATAAATGAAGAAATGTGGTATAATTATAGAGATTTGAAAGGAGTGATTACTATGATTACAAAAGAACAATTAAGAGAATCTATTGATAAATATGGAGATAGTTCTAAATTAGTCAATAGATTAGGAATAGCTGAAGAAGAAGTAACTGAAATCGTTGTTCTTGCTCCTTGGTGGCATCCGAATAAACTATATAATAATTATAATTGTAAGATTGAATTATTAAGTGATGAATTTCCAGATGTACATAGAATCACTTATAATAATAAATCATTTCTTCATATTAGAAGTTATGTTGGAGCAACCAATGTAGGTGAAACAGTATTATTACTTTCTTTTGCTAAATGTAAAAGAATTATATTTGTTGGTTCAGTTGGATCAATTTCAAATGATGTTAATATTGGAGATTTAATAATACCATCAACCAGCGTTTCAGGAGAAGCATTTTCTTGCTATATGTATGAAACAATTAATAAGGATTCACTACATAAAGAATATCATCCAACAAATAAATTATATGATACTACAACAAATTATTTAAAAAATGAAAATATAGTTTATAAAGATATTAAAGTTTATAGTGTGGATACTATTGCTGGACAATTTGCTCATATTGATGAAATATTAGATTTAGGTTGTAAAGCAATTGAAATGGAAACATCTGCTTTATTTAGTGTGTGTCTTGTAGCAGAAAAAGAATGTGTTGCGCTACTCGTTGTATCAGATAATACAGTACATAATAAATCATTAATTTCGGGTAGAACTGACGAAGATATGGAAAAATATCATAAAACGAGATATGATATAATACCTATGATTATATTTAGTTTGTTGGAAAATAATAATGAAATATAAAGCTATATTTTTTGATAGAGATGGAACGCTTACTTATTACGTCCAAGAAAAAATTAATTGGCGTGATAGAATTATTGAAGAATGGAGTGGCAAACCATTTGAACTTCCTTATGACAAGATGATTATGCTGTTTAATAAAGCTAAAGAGAATAGACCTTACAAATATAATAATTTAGAAGATGAAAAAGAATTCTTTCAAAGATATTATAAGTACTTACTTATTGAAGAAGGTGTAACTGAAAAAGTAGAAGCAAGAGCAAAACTATTATTTGATGAGTTATGGTGCAATGGTGATAGAGCATTATATTCTGAAACTATAGAAGTATTAGAATACTTTAAAAATAAAGGATTTAAAATAGGAGTTATTTCTGATACATCACCATCTTTACAATATTCATTAGAGCAATTAGGAATAGATAAATACTTTGACTCTTTTATTGCATCGTCATTAGTTGGTGCAGGAAAACCTAGTCCGATTATATTTAATGTTGCACTTGATTCAGTTGGTGTTAAAGCAGAAGAAAGTTTATATGTAGATGATTATAAACCAGAAGCTGATGGTGCAAGGAAACAAGGATTTACATCATTCTTAATTGATAGAAATCTAAAAGAAAAGAAAGAATGGGAAATAAGTAACTTAAAAGAAATAATTGACTTTGTTGAAAGGTTAGAGAAATAATTATGGAAATCGAACGAGTATGTAATTTACTAAGAAAAGAATTATATAACAACAATTATGAATATGGTTTTTATTGTGATGGTAAAAAATATAAACCTAATATGAGTAATGGATTTGATAGTGAATTTTATAACTTATTATTAACAACATACAAAGTTCAGAATCCAATTAATACAATGAGAGAAAAAATTGGAACTTGTAATGATATTGTACTTGTTATGAAGAAAATATTAGATGAATACAAAATTGAAAATAAGATATGGTTACTATATAAAAAAGTTAATAATAAAGTTCATACAATATTAACATTTAATGTAAGTGATAAAACGATATATTTAGAATTAACTCCACAGTCAAATAAATCATATTATGGAAAAGAAATAATTTATAATAATGAAAATGAACTTAAAAAAGAATTTCAAAATCAAGGATATGATGTAATTGACATTACAAATGATATAGTTGTTGGAGAGCATCCAAAGTTCAGTTTGAAACTAATCAGAGGAGAATAGAAAATGAGATATTTAACTAAATACTGGTATAACAAGATGCAGAAGGGTGTAATGAATCTTACTAAAGAAGAAAATGAATGGTTTGATTTGAT
>JAFQRV010000007.1 GCA_017409905.1 Bacilli bacterium | reverse complement strand
GCCAGCGTTAATCCTGAGCCAGGATCAAACTCTCAATAAAAAAGTTTTATCCCGCTCTTTTTGTTCTGTTCAGTTTTCAAAGACCTTGTTAAGTATGCATTCGCATACTTGCTTTAATATTATATCAAAATTAATCTCATTTGTCAAGAAAAACACTTTATATATTAATTTTTTAAAAATAAATTTTAAAGTTTTCCTTCAATTCCTTTAACTTCTTCACAATACTTATATAGTATACTCCTTTTTGTTTGTAAAGTCAAATAAAATGATATCTAATTTATAAAAAAATATCCATAATCATCATGATCATAAAACCAACAATAATTCCTATTTTACCTTCCAGTACCTCTTCTTCAATTGTATTCGGAATCATTTCAGACAAAACAACATAAATCATACACCCACCAGCCATTCCTAAAAACATTGCTATCATATTTTCTAAATATCCAACTAATAAAAACGCAATTATTCCAAATAATGGTTCTACAGCCCCACTAAGGAAAGAATAAAAAAATGATCTAAATTTGTTTTTATTTTTTGAATAAAGCATTGAACTTAAAGCTATACTTTCAGGAATATTTTGCAGTCCAATTGCTATAGCTATTAAAATCGCATTTTCAAAATTTTGTTCAGTCATTCCTATCGCTACGGCGAGTCCAACAATCATTCCTTCTGGAACATTATGTGCCGTTACCACAAAATATATTTTATTTACATAATCACTTTCATTGTGACTTTTTATTGTTATTATATCTATCAAGATAATAATCAATACACCAATAATAAAAGATACTATTACCATTATTCCACTTTTGTCCATTTCAAAAGCAGGTACTAATAACGACCAAATGGCTGCAGCTAGCATCACACCCGATGCAAATCCACCAATAAATTGGTTAAGTTTATAGTTTATTTCCTTATTATATATAAAAGGAAATATAGATCCTAAGGAAGAACATATCATTATAACACCCAAACAAATTATTAAATATTGCATTATACCACCATATTTAGTATATTTTAAATAAATAAAAACAACAATTACAATAGTACAAATAGGAAAAATCCGTTAAATAAAAAAAACCACTAATGTGGTTTTTTTATTTATTATTTAGTTAAAAATGCCTTATATGCTAAATATGCTTCATAAACGTCCGCTTTAGATACTACTTCCATCGGAGCATGCATATTAAGCACTGCAACACCAGCATCAACAACATTCATATTATAATTACCTAAGATATAAGCGATTGTTCCGCCTCCACCTTGGTCTACTTTACCTAATTCAGCAGTTTGGAAATGAACATTATTAGAATCCATAGCTTCTCTAACCCAAGCAAAATATTCAGGATTTGCATCATTTGATCCGCTCTTTCCTCTAGAACCAGTATATTTGTTAAATACTATACCTCTTCCTAAATATGCAGCATTTTTAGGATCATTAACGCCAGCAAATAATGGATCAAATCCAGCACTTACATCACTTGATAACATTCTAGTATTTTCTAAAGTTTCTCTTAAAGCCATTAATGAATCTTTTCCGCTTAAAGCTAATAATCTTAAAATTGCATTTTCAAAGAATACTGATTGAGCACCAGTTGCACCTACAGAACCAATTTCTTCTTTATCAACCAAAATACAACAAGTAGTATATTCAGGTTCTTCTGTATCAATCACTGCCATTAATGATGTATAAGCGCATACTCTATCATCATGTCCATAACCAGCAACCATACTTCTATCTAATCCATAATCTCTAGCCGGTCCAGCAGGAACTATTTCTAATTCAGCTGATAAGAAATCTTCTTCTTCAAAAGCGTATTTTTCCTTTAGTATTTTCAAAATATTAGCTTTTACAGCTTCTTTGGCTTCTTTGTCTTGAATTGGCATAGAACCAAGTGTGACATCTAAATCTTCACCTTCAATTACTCTTCCAGCAGGTTTTTGAAGTTGATCGCCAGATAAGTGAATTAATAAGTCGCTAATACCAACAACAGGATCATTTTCATTGTCACCAATAGCAACTTTGATTGATTCTCCATTTTTCTTAACTACAACACCATAAATAGCTAGTGGTATTGTAACCCATTGATATTTTTTAACTCCACCGTAATAATGAGTATCTAATAATGCAAAATCTTTACTTTCATAAAGAGGATTTTGTTTAACATCTAGTCTTGGAGAATCAATGTGTGCTCCTAAAACCCTCATACCTTCATTAATTGGTCTTTTACCAACATTAAATAATACGATATTTTTATTTAAATTAACTAGATAAAATTTATCACCAGGTTTAATTGAAGTAGCTTGTTTTAAATTTTTATAACCATGTTGTTCGGCAATTTCCACCGATAATTCAACGCAAACTCTTTCAGTTTTACCAAGAGAAATATATTTTTTATAACCTTCATTAAATTCCATTATTTTATTTACTTTTTCTTCATTGGCTTCTAACCAAATGTTTTTACTATACATATTAATACCTCCTTTTAATAACTACAATTATACATTGTTTTTCCTTTTTGTGCAACTATTAAGATTTTTTTATTTTTTCACTATAGAATTAATCATCGGTAAGAATAATCCACCCAAACTATTTCCAACAATACATAATAATAAATTGATTATTGTTGCACTGTCAAATGCCCCAGCAATAACCATATAAAACATATTTGCAACACAATGTTCAAATCCAGCCAATATAAAGCAAGAAATACATATTAAAACCGCTAAATGTTTTAAAATGACATTTTCAAATGTTTTAAATCCTTTGACAGCCAAGAAGACAAAAATTCCACAAAAGAATGAAGTTATCAAAATCTTTAAAATACTATTTTCAGCTTTTGTCTTTGAAATTGAAACAATAATATATTTTACCATTTCATTGGATTCTTCACTCACTAAGCCTAATATAAGTCCCATTAGTAAGCAACCTATAAAATTGCCTACCAAGCCTATTAATAATTCAATTATTTTAGTTTTTATGTTTTTCTCTTCTTTCACAAATAAAAAACAAATTCTACCAGTATATAGAAAATAATCGAAATTACATATCAACATTAAACCAATTGTAAAAAACAATGAACCAATCAATAATCCATTTTCTAGATTTGCACGGCAAGTAATAAATAGCCACCCTCCAAGAGAGATACATATCCCAGCCATAATTCCTTTTAATAAAACTTTAAAATTCATCATTTCACCTCTGATATATTATATCATATTTTAGTAAAAAAAATATTTTTAATAAAAATTTTAATTTTTTATATACTTTTTTAAGTTTTTGTAGTATAATATGTTGTAAATTTTTTTTGAAAAGAGGCAATATTATGGAAAGATTAATTGGAACTGTATCAAGAGGAGTCAGAGCCCCTATCATTAGAGAAGGTGATGACATTTGTCAAATCGTTGTTGACAGTGTTTTAAATGCTGCTAAAAGTGAAAACTTTGAAATTCGTACAAAAGATGTAATCGGAATCACTGAAGCAGTTGTAGCGCGTGCACAAGGTAACTATTGTACAATCGATGACATCGCTAAAGATATTAAAAATAAATTCCCCGAAGGAACTATAGGTGTAGTTTTTCCTATTTTAAGTAGAAACCGTTTTTCTATTTGTTTAAAAGGAATTGCTAGAGGAGCCAAAAAAATAGTTTTAATGCTTAGTTATCCTTCTGATGAAGTAGGTAATCATTTAATTTCTTTAGATCAATTAGATGAAAAGAAAGTTAATCCATGGAGCGATGTTTTAACAGAAGCTAAATATCGTGAATTATTTGGTTATCAAAAACATCATTTTACTGGTGTAGACTATGTTGAATATTATCACAATTTAATAACTAGCGAAAACTGTGAAGTTGAAATTATATTTGCAAATGATGTTCGTACAATCCTAAATTACACAGATTCTGTTTTATGTTGTGATATTCACTCTCGTATTAGAAGTAAAAGATTATTAAAAGAAGCCGGCGCAAAATTAGTTTACGGTCTTGATGATATCATGACTTCTTCTATTAATAATAGCGGCTATAATGAACAATATGGACTTTTAGGTAGTAATAAAGCAACAGAAGAAAAAATTAAGCTTTTTCCAAGAGATGGCCAATCAATTGTTGAAGAAATTCAAGCTAAAATATACCAACAAACAAATAAGTTAGTTGAGGTTATGGTTTATGGAGATGGGGCTTTTAAAGATCCAGTAGGAAAAATATGGGAATTAGCAGACCCAGTTGTTGCTCCTTTCTTTACTAGTGGTTTAATCGGCCAACCAAATGAAGTAAAATTAAAATACTTAGCAGATAATGATTTTAAAGATTTATCAGGCGAAGCATTAAAATCTGCCATTAAAGAATATATTAAAACTAAAGATGATAATCTATATGGTCAAATGGTTTCCCAAGGAACTACCCCTAGACAATTAACCGACTTAATTGGTTCATTATGTGATTTAACATCAGGTAGTGGAGATAAAGGCACACCTATTATCTTAATTCAAGGTTATTTCGATAATTATACAAACTAAAAAGAAGGCAAAAAGCCTTCTTTTTTTATTTTCTTTCTAAAACAACGACAGTTTCTACTGCACTTGTTTGTGGGAACATATCAAGTGGTTGTATTTGTAAAATGTGGTATTTCGCACTTAAATGATTACAATTTTTGGCAAGTGTAGCCGGATTACAAGATACATAAATAATTTTTTTTACAGGATTCTTCTGTAAATAATGTAATAGATTAATATCCATTCCTGTTCTTGGCGGATCAACTATTAAAACATCAGGTTCCCAACCTTTATCTGCAAATTGATATAAATGTGGTAGTAAGTTACCAAAATAGAATTTTGCATTTTCAATGCCATTTTCTTCTGCATTATGATTAGCATTAACTATAGCTTGCTTATTATTATCGATTCCTCTTACATCCAAAACACTTCTTGCCACCCATAATCCTATAGTTCCTACGCCACAATAGCCATCTAATACTCTTTCTGTCCCTCTAAACTTTCCAAGTTTTAAAACAGTATTATACAATTTTTCTGTTTGCTTTAAATTTAATTGGAAAAATGAAGTTGGTAAAAGTCGAAACTTAAGTTCACCAATTCTTTCTTGAATTGTTTCCTTACCAATAATTAAAACATTTTTTTCACCAAAGTTTTCTATAGCTTCTAAATCATCATTTATACTGTAATATACACTTTCAACATGTGGAATTTTAATCAAATCTCTCGCAATCTTTATAGTTCTCTTATCTTCTTTATATAATATAAGAGTTACTTGCATTTCATTACTAAAAGTAGAACTTCTAACAACAATGTGTCTTAAAACCCCTTCTTTTGTTTTTGGATTATATGCAATTACTTGGAATCTTGTTAAAACTTCACAAATTTGTTTTACCGCTTTTCTAATGTCTTCTTTTTCAATTAAACATTCCTCAATATAAACTAATCTGTTAGAATTTTCTTGATATAAACCAGTAACTAATTTTTCCCCATCAAAACGTACAGGTAATTTTACTTTATTACGATAATGCCATGGGTTTTCCATTCCAATCGTATCTTTAAATAATTTCGGATTTAACTCTTTATTGTAGTATTTGCTAAATGCTTCCACAACTAATTCTTTTTTAATTCTTAATTGGTATTCATAATTACAGTGTTGTAAGTCGCAACCTCCACAATTACCAAAATAAGGGCATTTAGGCTCTACTCTTTCTAAAGATTTTTCACCTTTAAATTTAACAAAAACCCCTTTTGCATATTGATCATGGACTTCCGTAATTCTAGTAACAATTTCTTCACCAGGCAATACTCCATCAACAAAAATTGCCAGTCTTTTGTAATAACCTATTCCTTCACCATTAATACCTATTCTTTTAATTGTTAATAATATTTCTTGATTTTTTACTAATGAATTTGCCATATTCTTTTTCCTCATTGATTATTATACCATATTTCTTAAAAAAAAGGGCACTAAACACTAATAGTATTTAGTACCTTCAATTATATCTCTGTCACTAATTTAAATTCGTATCCCTTACTTCTTATCTCATCAATTATTCTTCCCAAATCATCAGCATTACTTCTTGAAACAGAATGCAATAGAATTATCGCACCATCATGCAAATTATTTATAACAGAATCGTAAGAGTTACTAGTTCCTTCTTTCCAATCAACATGAGCTATACTCCAAAAAAATGTTTTATATCCATTTTCTTTTAAAGTTTTTAAAGTTTCTAAAGTAAAACGCCCTTCTGGTGGTCTGTATATTTTTGCCAGAACACTATTTGTTTTTTCAAAATATACGTTTTCTAATCTGTGTATCTCATCCATCATTTTACTTGTAGAAATTTGATCATTTGGCAAATGTCCATATGAATGATTACCAACTAAATGACCGTCATTAATAATTTCATGCAATAAAGGAGTAAATCGATTTACAAAATCACCTGTGACAAAGAATGTTGCTGCCACCTTTTTTTCCCGCAAAACCTTTAGAATATCAGGTAAAACGCCATTGTCATATCCAGCATCAAAAGTCAAATAAATTGTTTTACCACTTCCGACATAATATGCATCATTTCCCTCAATCATTTCTGCATATTTACCAATTTGTGGGATATTATGTTCATCATTTTTTGAATACCCCCATCCACTGGCTTTAACTAGCTTAGACGGTAATGTTATCAAAAGTAAAACAGCAATGAACACTATGAATAAAATTTTTATCCAAAGTTGTCTATTTTTATCTTCCTTCATATTTTCAACCTTTCTAATAGTGTTCATTATATTTTAATCCAAAATTGCCTATTTTATTCATATTTTTTTGTTTATTCTTTATTTTTATATAATAATAAATGAATGACAATATTATTATATAATTAAGTGAATATAAGAAATATATTAATAGAATAGTTTCATTTATTATATTATTAAATATGATATTTTTAAGTAAATTAGTGATTAATTGATATATTGTTGAGAAAAAAACCCATATTAAAGCCAAAACAAGGCTCATTTTTAATGCATCGCTTAACTCCACAAAAATAGGTAAAGTATACTTAAATATTATCATTCCAACTAATAAAATAATAGAAAAAGATACTATATATTCTATTACTTTTAAAATCATATAATTCATGCTCCCAATAACATTCACCCATAATTTAACTAAACCAAAGCTAATAATTAATAAACTTATAACAAATAACAATAAGCATATTACCAAAAGAAAAGTTTTCAACCTTTCTTTAAAGCTCTTCCTTAAAGGAATTTCTTCATATATCAAGTCAGAAGTCATTCTTAAACTATGCAAGTATTTACTAGCCACAAACATAATATTTATTAAAAAAATTATTCCCAATCCAAAAATATCTATAATATTAGTAATACTAAAATCATCTATATAACCAACTTGTTTTAAAGGGATTATTAATAATATTAAATAAAATGTATTTGAAGCAACCAAAACACTTATATGATATTCTTTAATTATCTTTTTAAATTTTACAATTATTTCTCTCATAATAATATTGTTACACAAAAATAAAAAAGAATGCATATAGCATTCTTTTTAACTATTCATTACTTTATCTAACATCTTTTTCCCTTTTGTATTAATCCATAAAACCATTATCATAATTAATACTATTAGATACATTAAATTCACAAGCATAAATACATGTAAATTACAATATTTAGATATTTCAACAATATAAATTAAATATGGTAAAGCAATAAATAAAATCGGTAAAAAGAACGAAAGTAAAGCCGATAAAGATGTTTTAACAACCACTTCTTCTTTATCCCATTCCATTTTAGGGAAATTTAAATTAATAATTATCCCCATAGTTGAAGATACTATAGTACTAACAAATGGGATTAACAAAAATCCCCAGAAGTATTGTAAATCAATAAAGCTTAAGACAAATGGATAACTAATTAAACATGTAATACCAGTTAAGACCAAATTTGCGGCTACTTTAGAAAAACAAATAGTAAGATGACTTAAAGGAGTTGTTTTAATAATCCAAAAAGTTTTTCCTTCTAAAGAAATAGATGTACCTGTTATATTAAATAATGAAATTATTAAAGTTAAAATCATAATTAAGACAGCATCAATTGATATTTCAATTTCAAGAGGAACTGTTTGCATAAATGACATAATTTTATTCGGTCCCAAAATACAAAAACCGACACACATTCCAAAATAAATAACACCGCCTAAAATAGTATTTATTACAAGAGTTGGAGTATTAAAATATTGTTTAATTTCTTTCTTTACCATACTCTTAAAAGGGCTATTTAGTTTATAATAAATTTTAGACTTTTTATGGGCATCTTTAATATCTAATTTGCCTAATTGTTTTTTTGTAACAATTAGACCTAGTACATATACCGATATAATTAGTAATCCGATCAAGGAATAGCCAATAATTTTACCTTCTAAAATAAACTCTAATAAAACTTTTAAAAGCCATATTTTATTTTTAATTTCATCAACTGTTCCAACTAAATTAGTTAAATAACCTTGAATACTAAAATTCGCAACTAAGTATCCACCAGTTAAAATTATAATAATAATTGTCTGAACAATTGAATAATTTTTCATTTTAGTTGCTATTTTTTGCGTCAATATACCAATAAAAGTTGCTAAACCATTAGATAAAAGTGGCAACATTAACACTAAAATCATACCTCTTACTACAATAAGCCATGAAGCATTTTTAACCATCACTACATATACAATAAAACTAGGCAGTAAAATTGATACGAATAATACAAAATCTATTACATAATTATAAAGAGATTTTGCAATAGTAATTTCCATTTTAGTAATTGGCATTGATAGCAACGAATCATTATCCGAGCTTTTACTAGGCATAACGCTTCTCATAATTGTAACAAACAAAAGCATCAAAATAGCCATAGTACAGTTTACATACATAGCCATATGTTCAGCATTAACAACACCTTTATTTGCATATTCAACAAATATCATAGTTGAAGATATTGAGTTAAAAGTAAAAGTTAATGTGATAAACAAAGATAAAAATACGCATATTAAGATACCAATATAGAACTTTGGATTTTTATTGTTTTTAATAAGAGAACCAATAAAATTTTTAAAATAAACTTGAGTTAACTTAAAAATATTATACATCTTCTATTAACTCCATAAATACATCTTCTAATGAATTATCTTTAGTTATTTCTTCCATATCTCCTTGAACAATTAACTTGCCTTCTTTGATAATAGCAATCTTATTACATAGTTTTTGAGCAACTTCAAGAATATGTGTAGAAAAGAATATTGCTCCGCCATTTTCACAAAATTCTTTCATCATTTGTTTAACAATATATGTAGCCTTCGGATCTAATCCAACAAATGGTTCATCCATTACTAGCAATTTAGGACTATGCATAAAAGCGGCAATTAATGCTAGTTTTTGTTTCATACCATGAGAATAAGAAGATATTGAACTTTTCAAATCATCATAAAGTTCGAATTGATGTGCATAATATTCAATTTTTTCTTTACGATCATTAACAGAAATTCTATAAATATCACCAATAAAATTTAAATATTGTATTCCTGTTAATGAATTATATAAATCAGGATTGTCCGGAACATACGCCATCTCTTTTTTACATTTAATTGTATTTTCTTTTACAGAAACTCCGTCAACCACAATATCTCCATCAGTAAAATCCAAAATACCTACAATTGACTTGATAGTAGTAGTTTTTCCTGCTCCGTTATGACCAATAAAAGCAAAAAGATCACCACTTTTTATTTCTAAACTCAAATTATTTACTGCTTTTTTTCCATTTGGATAGATAAAAGAATAATTTTTTATTTCAAGCATAAACACCTCATATTAAAAGGTAGAAAGAGTATCTCTTAACTACCTATTTTTTTACATTAATTCATTTAAAATTTCATTAACTTTATTTATATTATTATATAAATTATCCACTTCTTGACGAGTAGCATTTTTATACATAAATTGTGAATACTCAACTAGTTGTTTTCCTTTTAATGAAGTAATATCAATATTCAATCCATTAATTTTATCGATAATTGATTGCACTTGTCCTTTCAATTCATCATCATTAATAAATCTCTTTGTTTCTTCTAAAACTTCTATTAAATTATTTTGATTAAATATTCTAGGTTTTACTATGGTTGCATTTTCAATTACTTTTTTATTTAAACAGGCTAATACAGCAACAACAGAGCCTAACGCAGTAATAATAATATAAAATACTATTAAAGTTTTAAAAATTCCATTTTTATAAGGAGCTAAAAAGGCAATCAACCCCATTATAATCATTACAGCAATAATTAAAAATAATACTGTGTCAAGAGGTCTAATTCCCCTTTCCTCTGTTGTATCTTTAATAAATAATTTACTAATAATATAAGCCAAAAATGAAGCTTGTATAAAAGCAAATCCTACCCAAAATTGAGGATCATACTCACCTTTTTTAGTTAAAATAATTATTATAGCGTCTATTGCGGCTAAAATAATTAACGCAATTATCGCAGAATATTTTTTACTATTTTTCATTAAAACCTCCTAAAAAGTTTATCTTTTATAAATTACATTACCATCTCTGATAGTCATTACAACTTCAAATTCTTCATCTAAAACAACAAAGTCAGCATATTTACCTACTTTAATACTTCCACGTTCTTTATCAACGCCAATATTTCTTGCCGGATTAATACTTGCCATATCTAAAACCTTAGTTAATTCAATACCAGCCAATTTATGAACATTTCTAACGGCGTGATTCATTTTTAAAACACTACCTGCCAATGTGCCATTAATCAAACGAGCTTCACCATCTTTTACAATAACAGGTTGTCCACCAAGTTCATATTCACCATCAGACAAATGTTTAGCACGCATAGAATCAGTAATAAGAGTGACTTTATCAGCTGGTTTAGATTTAATTACCAAACGAATAGCAGGAACACTTACGTGAATAGTATCACAAATTAATTCACAATTTAATTCATCGATTAATAATGCACTTCCTACTGTTCCAATTTCTCTATGATGTAATGGTTTTTGGGCATTAAATGTATGAGTAACATTACGCGCACCCGCTGCAAAAGCTTTTTCTACATCTGAATATTTAGAATTAGTATGACCTAATGATACTAATATTCCCTTTTCAACTAAATACTTAATTAATTCTTCGCTTCCTTCTTCTTCAGGAGCTAAACTAACTATACGAATATTATTTCCACTTACTTCTTCATACTTTTTAAAACTTTCAACAGAAGGTTTTTGAATATATTCTTCAGGTTGAGCTCCTATAAAGTTAGGAGAAATATAAGGTCCTTCCAAATGAACACCTAATACCTTAGAACCTTCGGTTCTTTTTTCATCCATATAATCTTTTATAGATTTTAATGCAGTACAAATATTTTCAACACTTTGAGTCATTGTTGTTGGTAAATAACATGTTGTACCCTCTTTTGCTACAGCTTGTGACATTCTTGCAATATCTTCAATGGTACCATCCATTGCATCACTTCCTAATGCACCATGAATATGTTGGTCAATAAATCCAGGAACAACTATCCAGCCTTCTTGAAGCTTACAATATTCTTCAACTTCTCTATCTTCCCCAATAGAATAAACCCTTTCCCCTTCAACAGCCAAAGTAGTTTCAATTATTCCTTTACCTTCTACATATATTTTAGCATTTTTAAAACCTTTCATTTTACTACACCTCTTCTTCATTATTATTATATCATATAACAATATTTTTTTCAACATTGAAAAGTATATTTTTAACTTTTATTCACATAATATTTACGTAAAACATATTTATTTTACAAGGAGGACTTATGACACAAAAAGAATTACTTTATTTAGAAGATGCTCTAAATCATTGTCAATTTATTAAAAATAAATTCAATGAAGCATCAAGTTCTATAAAAGACTCTGCTTTAAAAAAAGAAGCTAAAAACTTTGAAGAATGGGCAACAGAAATTTATAATAATCTTTATGATTTAATTAATTAGGAGGAAAAATATGCAAGATAAAGAAGTTTATGAAAATCTTTTAAATTTATCTAAAAATTTAACAACACTATTATTGCACGCTTCAACCGAAGCATCAACTGATGAGGTTTTCGACGCCTTTAGCGATGCTTTAGAAAGCGCTGTTGAAATGCAACATCAAATTTATAAATGCATGGAAGATTGTGGTTTTTATCAAGTAACGCAAGTTAATCAAACTGAAATTACAAATGTACAAAATAAATTTGAAGAATGTTATTGTTAATAAAAAAAGGCCTATGGCCTTTTTTTTACTTTACAAAATGTTTATATATCATGGTAGCTAAATTATGTTCATATAACCATCTAGCAATAGTCATTGGTTCTTGATTTAGCTTAAAGACATTTGCTACAAATTCTCCAACTTCAGGAATAAAAGTTGAAACTAATGCAACAGCCCAGAACAAAACTGAAATTATCATCCAAGCATATAAAAAGTTAACAACCAAACCTAAAATACGGTTCAATTGACCAAAAACTGGCATCTTATTAATACTCTTAAAGATCTTTCTAAATATAAATAAAACAATATTTAAAGCCAAAATTAAAACAACAAAACCAATAAAAGCACAAGCGATAGATGCAATTGCATTTCCAACATAATGACCTAAAGTTTCTCCATTAGTGAAAGAATTCTTACCAATTAAATTAGTTATAATTTCATGTAAAAATTCAGGAATCTTCATTTCTGTTAATGCATTAGAAAACACTTCTTTTTGAGTTTCACTTGTAATCACTTCATTTGCTAACGGGGTAACATTTGCTAATGTTGTTTCCAATTTTCCACCGATTAAATTACCTAACCCCATTTTATATAAAAGATCTCCAAAAGGTTTTGACAAGAAATAAGCAATAATAATTGTAGCAACACCTTTACATACGTTTAAAAGTATACCTAAGAAACCTTTAATATATCCTAGTAACATAAAAATTACAAAAAAAGCAATAATACAAATACTTACAACATCCATAAACATTACCTCCTTTTTCATACATTATAACACATTTTAACTATTTTTGCAATATTATTTTTTCCATTTCTCTTAAATTAATTCTTATCATTTACCTTTACTTTTTTTAAAAAATATTATATAATAATAATGCTATATGCACCCTTAGCTCAGTTGGTAGAGCAACTGACTCTTAATCAGTGGGTCCAGGGTTCGAGTCCCTGAGGGTGTACCATCTTATTAAAGATGATCGTAACTGATCATTTTTTTATTATTAGGAGGTGTTTTTTTTTGTTTGATAATGACTTCTCTCCCGATGAAGTAATTGGTTTATTTAATTATATCCATTATATTATTATTTTTGTTTACATTCTTCTAGCAACAATATTAGCTTTTTTAGCGTCTAAGTTATCTGAAAAGACAACAAAAATTATTATAAATTCTTGTGGAATATTTTGTATAATTGCAGAATTAATCAAGCTTCATTTTAATGTCACTGTAAACCAAATACCAATTTTGAGTGTTCAATTATCTTTTTGTACTCTCTTTATGTATGCTTTTGTACTATGGCACTTTAAAAATAAACACCTATCCAACACTGGCTTAGCATATTTAGGAACAGGCGCCATTATAGGAGCAATATTTTATATTTTTATTCCAAATGGTTCGATTGATCTTTTTCCAATCTACCACATCAAAACAATACATGGTATACTTTATCATTTCATTATGTTGTTTACAGGTTTATTAATTCTATTTAAAGGCATATTTATTCCAAAAGTAAAATATTTTATAAACTATATCGTTTTTATTATATTCTTCTCACTTATAGGGATATACCTAAATAAATATCACGGAAACAATGCTTTATTTTTAGCTGGTACTGATTCATCAACTATTCTCATGAATATTAGAAACAAATCTCATTTTCTTTATATGTTATTAGTATTTATAGGAGAAGGTATTTTAGCATATTGGATTGTTTACGGACTTTATCATTTAATTAAAAAAATTTTTAAATATATTGAAAAAAAACACATTAGTAAAATGAACTGATGTCTGTCAAGTAGACAGTTAATAAAAATAAAAAATTATGCCAATAATGCTTGGTTTCGATATTCTATCGGAGCCAAGCATTTTAATTTGGCTTGAAATCTTTTGTTATTATAAAATTCAATATATTGTTCTATAGAAGTAGTTAAATTTTCTATTGAATAAAATTTATTTACATAATACATTTTTGACTTTATTGTTCCCCAAAAGGCTTCCATAGGCCCATTATCAATACATTTTCCAACTCTAGACATGCTTTGTATCATTCCCTGATTATCTAATTTAAATTTAAATATTTTTGACGTAAATTGGAACCCTCTATCACTATGAAATATTGGTTTAGCTGTTGGATTTAACGATATAGCTTTCTCAAATGTATCAAATACTATTTTATTATCATTTCTAAAAGATATTGTATGTGCGACAATAGATTTATCAAATAAATCTAAAATTGAACATAAGTATAATTTTTGTTTTTGTCCTATTACCTTAAATTCAGTAATATCAGTTAACCATTTCTCATTAGGATAATTTGATGTAAAATCTCTAGATAAAATATTTTCTCCTACTTGTTCAGGGTGTACTTTTATATAATTATATCGCTTACGTCTTATTTTTGATTTGATGTTTAATTTTCTCATAAGTCTTCTAATATATTTCCATGAATAATTAGTGTTGTTTAGACGATTAATATACATTGTCATTCTGCGATATCCTAAAATATGATTATATGAACAATCATATTCTACGATTAATTCGCTTAGTTCACGATCTACATTTTCTTTTTTAGGAACAATTCTGTTTTTCCATTTATAGTATGAACTTCTATTTAGCCCTAGTATTTCACATATTATTTGAATTTTATATCCTAAATTGGAAAAATAATCTACTGTTAAGTAGTATTCTTCTAATTTTATCTTTGAGTATTGGCTCGTTTTTGTAAACGATGCTTTTTTTTTAGAACTTCAAGTTCTAATTGAAGACGTTCATTTTCTCTTTTTAATCTTTCATTTTCAAGTTCTAATAATTCTTCAGGCGTTTTTGGTTCTACTAGGTACTTTGATTTAGGTCCTTTCTTTTTTAGTATTAAACCGTCATAACCATTTGTTTTGACTTTTTGAGCCCATGTGTATACTTGAAAATATGGAACTCTATATTTGTCGGCAGTAGTTTTATAGTCATAATTATTTGATATACAATAATTTACTATTTCAATTCTTTCTTCATAAGATACTTTTCTTGATTTCATTGTATACACCTCACGCATCGGTTTATAGTCTGCTAATATTATACCATTATAATACTTTAAAATCCAATTTCTTAATGTTTCAGTACTTAAGATTTTGTATTTTATTTGTATATCTCTTAATGATCCTTTTCCACTCAAATATTCTCTTACAACTTTTTCTTTAAATTCTTTTGTATAAGTATTATTTGATTTTTTGTCATCAAAAATAGTTTCTCCATGTACATTAAACATATTAACCCAATCTAGAAAATTTCTTTTATTACAATTTAATTCATTACAAATTTCAGTTACAGATTTAATGCCTTCATTATATTCTTTTATCGCTTTTATTTTTGTTTCTTTTGTATATTTATTTTTTCTACCCATAATAAAAATGCCTCCAAAGTAAATAGTGAATAATTTTATTTTTATTCACTGTCTACTTTAGAGACATCATATCAAAAACTAATGTGTTTTTTAATAGTTTTCTTCAATATATCCTATAAAAACATCTCTTAATAAAACTTCAGTATCAGTATATTTAACATTTTTAAACTCTGAATAATAAACACCTGTAAATACATAATCTATTACAGCTATCTTATAGGTCTTTGATATATCAATATTATTAATATTGAATGAAGAATTAAAATACAAATATGATCCATTTCTTTGATATAATGACTTCACCGCAGAACCTTTTAATTCAGTTAAAATTATTTTGTTATTAAAAGGGAAAACATCAAAGACATTAGAAATAGTAATATTACCTGCAGATAAAGTTTCCCTAATTCCTCCTGTATTAATAATAGCGATATCAACATTAAATTCTTCTTGCATTGCATCAACAGCATTTTTTCCAAGGTCAGATTTACTTAACTTATAATTAGTATATCCTATTACTTCATTACCTTTATCAATATAATCTTGATAATTTTCTATTAATTCTAAAACTTCAGAATTTGGTAAATAATCTCGAGGATAATAAAAACTTGTATTATATGTTTGTTCATTTATATCAAAAACAACATTTACTGCACAACCATTTTTATCATAATTTTGAACAACAGGTATTTCAACTCCATCAGTTCGAGTTAAATAATTATCTTTTTTCTGATGTGTATGCCCACAAAAGATACCATCAATTCTAAATTCTCCTGTTAAATTTGCAATTTCACTATTTAAATCTGAATCAAAATCATGTACGCTAACTATTACTGAATCACAGTCTTTTTCTCTTAGTTCTTTTGCGTAACTTTTAATTAATTCTAAAGGATATACAAATTCATATTCAGCAACATTCTCAGCCAATATAGAACTTTCCAAATCATATCCAATTATGCCAATAATACCTACCTTATCACCATCTACTTCTACTATTGTATATGGATCTATCCATTCAACTCTTTTATTAGTTGTTTTATCATAAATATTAGCCCCTAAAACAGGATAATTTGCTTCACCATTGGAAATATCACCATCATAATATGCATAAACTTTATCTAAGCCCCAATCAAAATCATGATTTCCCAAAACAAAAGCATCAAATTCTAAATAATTCATTGCTTCAAAGATTGGTTTTCCATATAAAACATTAGATACATAAGAACCTTGGAATAAATCCCCATTAGCAATCTTAATAATATCTCCATTTTCTTTTTCTAAATCATTGATTAAACTAGATAATTTTTCAAATCCCGGATCGTACCCATTATCGGCATAAGCGCCATGAGTGTCATTTATCATAAATACTGAATAAATACCATCACCCGTTTTATTCTCATCATTTATGTTTTCATCTTCTTCATCGTTATTTATAGTTGTTTTTGTATAAGTAATTGTAGTAAATTGACTTTTAACATAATTAGAATCATTACTACAAGCTCTAACTTTTATTACATATGTTCCATCTTCAAGATAAAACATATCAAAAATTTGTTTTTGCGTATCTTTCTCTTTTTTACCATTTAAATAAATTTCATAATAAGTAGCATTTTCTATTTTTTCCCAAACAATCTTACCGTCTTCAATAGTAAGTTTAGGAGTATCTAAAGTGATCTTGGTGGTAGTAGTTCCTCCACTATAACTACATGCTACAAGAAAGACAAAAGTTAATAAAAAAATGCAAATTTTTATAATTTTCTTCATATTATCACCCATATAAAGATATTATAACACAATTTGCATTTTTTGTTAATATATTATATTATTTCTTTTTTTGTTAAAAATGTTAATTAAAATCTCAATAATTGAAACAACTAAAACTATTAAAATAGTCCAAGCAATTACTTCGTCCATCCATAAATTTGACTTTGCTATATTTAATACTAAACCCATACTATTTTTAGTTTGTGCAAAATATTCACCCATAATCATAACTTTAAATCCCAATCCAAAAGTTTGTAATAAAGTCAGAATAATAGTTGGCATAATTAAAGGTAAATACACAAGTCTTAATTTATCGATAAATTTTATTTCATGTAAAGCCAAATCATCCATTAAATTTTTATCTAATCTATCAACACCATCTTTTAAACCCTCAGTCATTAAAGGAATTATTAAAAGAAAAGCAATAATGTAAGGAGATAAATTGGATGAAAATATTATAATTATAAATAATGATATACAAATAAATGGCATTGTACGCATCATTCTAATAATTGGAGAAAATAATGAATAACTACTTGGAAACTTTAAGTATAAAATTATTATTAAAATTGATACAACTAAAGATATACCTACACTAATAATAACTCTACTGAAAGTAAATAATAGAAATTTAAAATTATCCCATCTAAAACATTCTAATAATTTTATGAAAATTTTATCAATTTTTGGATATATTAAATCATTGTTTTTTATAACTGATATAATAATCCAACCCAAAAACAACAACAAAATTGTTGTAGCCGAAAAAACAACTCTTTTAATAATAGAATCCTTCATCAGGTAACTTTCCACCTACTGATACACCCAAACCTAATTCGATAATTTTACTAAAGTAATATTCTACTTCTTCAATATTCATTTCTTTTGTCAAGAAATTGCAATTAGGAATTGCAGTAGCTAAATTTTCAACTGTTTGTTTTGAGAAATTTGGGTCAACAGCAATAGCAGATTCTGCAAGAAGTGTAGGATTACTATAAGCTAATCCAACTGAAGCTTCCATATTAGCCAGAATTTCTTTAACATTATCTCGTTTTACATAACTTTTTCTAACAAAAATACCTGCTTGAGGAACATCATAATCACTACCAGCCATTTCTTTCCATAAAGCGGCAATATCAATTTCATTATAATCTTTTCCTTTTGATATAATAGTTTTAGATGGTTCCGCAGTAATAATAGTTTTTGCATTACCTGCTGCTAATAAACCATTAGCTTCATTAACTGAATTTTGATAAGTTACATTTACACTTAATCCATAATGAGCAATTAAAGTTTTTAACATAACTCCCGGTGTTGATGCTTCTCCAAATCCAACCATTTCTTTTCCATCAAGTTCATTAAATGATGAAACTTCAGATGATAAAATATAATAATTACAACCAACAATTGGTTTATATAACACATATTGGAAATTTTCACTGGCATTATATAATTTAGCCCCCAAATTCACTGGAGCGACAATAATATCATATTCACCCTTTGTAAAAGCACTAACCAATGGTTCACTACCATTAACAATATCAATGTCTAACTCTTCACTACTATTTTTAGTGAAATCTGCCAAAGCAATTGATGGAGCCCCTGTCGGCATTATTACACTATACTTTGTTCCACTACCAACATTACATCCATTTACTAATAGAACAAAAAACATCACTACAAATAAATTAATAATTTTTTTCATATTCTTACCTCTTTCTTCTATAATATTATACCACTTAAAACAAAAAAAATATGTAACAAATGTTACAAATTATTTATATTATGATATAATTATTTCGAGGTGTATTATGAATATTAATAATGAACTATTAGAAATCTTATCTAAATATGAAACTAAAGAATTTAATCGAGGAGATATTATTTTTTCAACTAATGAAAAATGCAATAAAATTGGAATAATACTTAAAGGTCAAGTAAAAATTTCATCTATAACTTATTTAGAAAAAGAAGAAACTATATCTTTATTAAATGAAAATGATATTTTTGGAAACTTTTTAATATTTTCTTCTAATCCTTATTATTTAGGTGATGTAATAGCCGATAAAAAAAGTACAATTGTTTTTATTTCAAAAAATGAACTTATTAATTTAATTCAAACTAATAATATCTTTTTAAAGGCTTTTCTTGCTAAAATGAGCGACGATGCTATCGAAATTAAACAACAAAATAAATTATTGGCTCATAAAAATATTAAAGATCGTTTACTTTATCATTTTAATCAATTATCTTCAAAACAAAAATCGAAAAAAATAATAATATCTTCAGTTACTAAACTTTCACTAACCTTATCTTTACCAAGACCTAGCGTATCTAGAGAAATTAGTAACTTAATAGATGAAGGTTTAATAAAAAAAGAAAAAAATCTTATAACATTACTCTATTAATATTCCCAAAATATAAATAACCATCCATTGAGGATGGTTATTTTTTAATCTAAAATTGATAATGTAAATACTTCCTTTAAAATAGCATTAATTAACTCAAACTCTTCAACAACTAATGAAGTAGTATTAGGTTCAATAGACTTATTCAATTTATCAAATACCTTTAATATATCTTCGATATTATCCATTAACAAGAAATCATCTTTTCTTTCTTCATAAATAGGATTATCTTGTTTTAGTTCATCAATACCTTGTAAGATATAATTATCTAATAATTCTATTGTTTTAACTAATGAGTTTTCTACTATATTATATTGAGTGATATACTCTACATATAGTTGTTCATATTCTTCTAAAGTCATTTGATCAGTTTCAACCAATAATTTTAATTTATCATAAATAGTTTTTAATTTTTCAAATTCCGATACAGTATTTACAGCTTCTCTAACAATCTTTAAAGCACTTGAAGGTAAATTTTGTGCATTTAAGCGATTAACCAATAAATCTCCATGCAAGCACAACTCATTCATTAGTTCACTAAAATCAATAGGATAGCCTTCAAATACAATGTTTAAATCGTTAGCTAATTCCAACATAACAGGTTTATTATAGAAACTAATTATCAAGTCACTATTTTTCACAATTAAATTGTAAATAAAATCAATCATATCATCTTCAGTTAATTCACCCTTATCAAAGAAATCATCATATACATCTTTTACAAATTCTTCAATAGGATCAATTAAAATATGTAAGTTTTTATAAATTCGTCTAATTGCAGTTGATTTACTTTCATAGTCTTCCTGTTTTTCATCTAATGTTTTTAATAAACCATCATAAATATCTAGTTCAAATTTATAAAGTTCTTCTAATATAGTTCCTAAATCTTCTAAATCACTATTAGTGCTAATCAATTCAGAAAAATGATATTTAATTAAAATTGATTCTCTAAATGGTATAGAGTCTAGTACAAATTTTAAATCTTTATAAGCTTTATTTATTTCATCATCAAATGAATCCATAAATTTATTGAATTCATCTTCATTATAATATACTTTTTCTATATTTTCTATTGTAATATATTCATCAAATGAATTTAATAAATTAGTATAATGTTTAAAGCCATCAATAAATCTTTGATAATCACTAATAGCATCAAATGTCTTAGAGACAATGTCCCAAAAATCACTAATAATGTTTTCCATGTATGGGGCTTTAGTTCCGAATAATAAATATGTCAATAAGGCAACACCATCTTCTTTGACATTTCCAATTTCTAAACCATTACTGTAAGCCGGAACATATCTAGCTTCAAATCTAGCTGTTTTAATATTTAAGTCATTCAACAATGTATATAGTGCCATATAGTTAATACTATTATTATTTAAAAGATTTTCTATATCAATTTCGTTAAAGTCTTCGTTATCAATATTTTTAAAAATCAAATAAATATTATAAATCTCTGTAAATCCACTAAATTGATTTTTAATTTCATTTGTTACATTATCGATAAATAACTCAAAATTTTCTACAGTAAACGTATCATTAAACTTAAAACCAATTAAACTACGAATATGTTCGATAAATCCGCTAGCATCAAAATTTACATCCTCATTGGTAATTCCAAAAACACTTAAAAATGAATCAATATTTAAATTTTCTAATTCGTATAAAGAAGTAAAAAACTCTCCTATTTTTGGTGTTTTTTCATTAAAGGCTAAACCGATTTCTTTTAGTATTCCATCATAATCAATATTTACCGAATTTTCATAGTCTATATAATCTCTTAATTGATTAGAGAATTCTTCTTCACTTACTAATCCAAAAGCATAATCAAGAACCAAGTTAATTACTTTATCAGTATCTTCAATATTGAATAAATTATCATATTGTATATCAATATACTTTTTATAATCAAAATTACTAAAAATTTCTACTAAATAGCCATTAAAATCCCCTTTATATTGTAAATCTTCTGGTATGAAATCAGTAAAATATTCTTCTACTTTCTCTTTTGCACTGTCATTCAATAAAAAATACTCTTTGATCTTAAAATATGCTAATAATTCATTCACAATATCATTAACATTATTTAATTTACTAATTTCAGTTATTTTATCAATAAAATTTTGATTTATTGTAAATAAATACTTTCCAAAAATCTCATCAAAATGTTTGTCAAATACCGTTTTAATGTTATATTCATTTGATAAATCAAAGAAACTAGTTAACTCAAAGAAATCATCTCTAATTTCAGGACTAATAGAATTGTAAATGCTAATAAATTGACCTACTAAAATTTTACTTTCTTTATCATCTAAACTATTTAAGAAGCTAAACGCATAATGATTATATGAATAAAGATTATTTAAGTAATTATCTACTTCCTCATCAGATATCTTTTCTAACAAATAAAGATCTGCAGTATTATTATAAACATTTATAATACCTTTTTTGAAATCATTAAATTCAATAATTAATGGCATTTCACCAACTAAAAAACTACATAAAGTATTTTTTAAAGTTACTATTTCAGTAGATGCAGTGGCAGATTCAAATAATTTACCTCCATCTAGTGTATTAATAAAATTGTTAATTTGTACTTTATATAATTTATAATAATGTACTATTGAAGTATAATTTTGAATAGTAAAGCTTTCTAACTTTCTTAGATAATCGTATAAATAAGCATAATTTTCAATAGGCTTATCGTTTTCAAAATAATTTGTCTGTAATTCTTCTATTTCTAAATGAATACCATTATTCTTATAGCATCCTTCAAAATATATTGAGTATAGATTTATCAAACTATTTACAAGAGCATATTCATTCATATCTAAATCCATAATATTGAAGAAATTATCAAGTATATTTTCAAAAACACTTATTTTTTCTTTATTAACAATATTCTTATTATTTTCAATAGAAACATTTATATTAAAAATTACTTGTTCAATATCATTATGTGTTACACCTACTTTAAATAATTTGCCAGCAATTTCATTTAAACTAAAAACTGATGCATCAATATCATTAAAATTATGAATTAAAAAATTTCTTAATGATTGTTCTATTAAAGTAATCTCTTCTTCTACTTTATCATGAATAAAGATCAATTCGATACTCTTAACCGAATCTTTATATTTATCTTTTCCAATAGATTTGACAGAAACAATATCTCTTTCATTGACTCTACCCTTCAAATCAATAGAATTAGTATTTACAACATATTCATTTTTGCCAATATAAACCATATAACTACTAGCGTTTTCAACTTTATCCCATGATAAAGTATATTCATCTATTTTCAAATTAAGAGGTTTTTGTAAAGTAATCAATTCAGTTTGAACTACTTCACCACCATCATTACTACTATTATTTTTGAAGTGATTAACTAATAATATAGTAGTAACAACAGAAGCAAGAATAAATGCACTAATACTTGATATTAAAATTATTAACTTCTTTTTATTCATAAAAAACCTCCTATTTCTTTAATTCTTCACAAACATTAATTTTATGAATTCCAATAAAATAATAAATATAACTAATGATAAAACAAACAATACCAATTGCTAAACTAAAAATAATAGTCTTAACATTTAGTATTAAATCTAGATAATATCCGCACAATAACGATAATCCGCCAAATTGTCTTCCGACTGTTATTATCATAAATAATAGTGGAAAAAATAGCGAGAAATAACTGATAATCATCTCAAGGATAATCATCTTATTTAGCCCCATTGGACTAATACCTAATATTTGCAAAGTAGCTAATTCACCTTGAACTTCCTTAAAATTCAAAATAGTATTATTAATTATAGAAACAATAAAACAAAATACAATAATTGTAATAACAACGTATACTAAATCTAATGCCACTCTTGCTCTTTGGAAAAACTCTTTAATATAGCTTCCTGCATTATATAAAAAACTGATATCAGAACCATATTTAGAAGCTACATCTTTTCTAAATTCGTTCATACTTTCAACATTTTCGGTATCATTATCTATTAAAATAGTATTTAAAAATGCATCTTTTTGATAATAGTCATTTGTATATGCAAATTGTTGGAATGGCAGATCACTACCACACAATATTTCATAAGTATAATCACCATCACTTAATGAAATGATGAGTTCGTCTCCTACTTTTTTATTAGTAGCTATTAAAAAATCATCCATTACAACTATATACCGTTTATTAGGATTCTTAAATTCATTAACTAGTTTACTATCTATTTCAAAGTTCATTAATTGTTTTGTTTTTTCTACATCACATGAAAAAGTCATAAAGAAGCTAATTTCGCCATCCGCTGTAGTTACCATATCTTCAAAACAACCACCTGTTGCGGTCAAAACAGCATCATAATTATTAAATTCATTAATTTGTTCATCATCTACTCCTTTTGGAGATATAAAAATATTATCAATATTCAAGTTCTCTTCAATACTGTTAATAGTTAATTCAATATTTTCAATAACTATACAACACATAACAATACCAAATAAACAAACTAATAATATTTTTATTGAGTTATGTTTAATTTTATTTACACTTAAATTTCTTAAAAATGTCATTTTAAATGCTTTATTATGCATAAATAATAAACACACTAATTTAATAATCAAAGATACTATCCCTATTCCTAAGCAAACAGAACATATTATTCCTGTTATAGATGAAACAAGTATTGGAAAAGCATCTTTTATTATAAATTTATTAACAATATTTAAACCAAAAAAGATTATGTTTAAAACGATTAATGATTTAAACGACATTACATATTCGTATTGCTTATTTTCCGCAAGTTCCATGGTTTCCATTTTCTTGTATTTTCTATAGCCTACCCATAATGTGAGAAAACTAAAAAATAGTACTGTTAAATAAGTTCCTATAAATTGATACCATTTATAATCATATAAAAAACTACCCTTATTAGATATAATACTAAATTCTTTAGTATAAATATAACTATTAGCAAGATACGCTAAAAATAAAGAAATGGTAGCTAAAATGCCAATTTCAATCATTAACAATTTAAAAATATAAACTTTATTTTCTCCTAAAGTTTCAAGAATCCCAACTTCGTTTTTAAATGTTCTTACTCTTAAATTGATTATAGAAACCATAACAAATAATAATGCAGCAATAAATATTATTAATGCAGCATACATAATTCCGGTACCCATTTCAATATCTGCCATCATTTCATTATAATTACGCGGATCGCGAACTACCGAATTAGGAAAAAATTCATCAGTTTTTAATAAAGCAATAATATCTTCTTTTTTAATATCATCCTTTAAGTTTAAATAAACAGTAGTAGCCAAATCAATCTCTGAAAAATCATCAATATTCATATCTAATGCAATTTTAGCATATTCTTTCACAAAAAATTCTTTTTGAACAAGAATCTTGTTTCCTTCAAAAATACTACTTTGCTTCACGACATTAACAACCTTAAATTCATATGGAATAGATGCGATATAAATATAAAGTGAATCTCCAACAATAACATCCAATTCTTCTGCAGTTTTTTCATTTATAATTACTTGATTATATTGTAAATGTTCTAATTCTTGTTGAATAAAGTTACCTAGCTCTTCTGCGGCACCTGCCATAACTGTTGAACTTAGTTGTGTATCTTGATGTTCAGTTAGAGTTTCTAATTCAAAAAAAGCACCATAATAATCAAAATTATTTCTAATTGTTTTTAATTTAGAGGTATTAATGATATAACTATCACTTTTAGCATCAAAAGTAATAACTATATCCACTCTTTCATTTCTAACATCTTCAAAAGCATAAAATCCAGTTAATAAAACATCTTTTACTGTAAACAAAGTTAAAACAATAAAAGATAACATTAATATCGATAAAAATAGAGCTAAAGTTCTAAAAATGTTTCTAGTAATATTACGATAGACATATTTTAATTTAAATAAAAAACTATTCATCTAATAACCGAATATCTTCTACAATCTTACCATCAATAATTCTGATATATCTATTTGCATATTTAAGATTATCAAGTGAATGAGTTACCATCACAATAGTTTTATTATAAGTTTTATGTAAGAATGCGAAGTTTTCCATAACTTCTTTACTAGAAACAGAATCTAAATTACCAGTAGGTTCATCAGCAAATATAATTTCCGGATCATTTATTAAAGATCGTACAATCGCACATCTTTGTTGCATCCCACCCGATACTTGGTCGGGAAAATAATCTTTAAATTCTAATAAATTAAATTTTTCCAACAATTCAAGAATTCTATCTTTATTTTCATTACCAGCAATAATACTAGCAATAGCAACATTTTCATATAAAGTTAAATTAGGAAGCAAATTATATGCTTGAAATACAAAGCCAATATTCTTTCTTCTTAAATGAGCCATCTCTTTTTCTTTAATATTCGCAAGGTTCTTATCATTTAGTTTAACAATTCCACCAGTAATTTTTTCTAACCCACTAATACAATTTAATAATGTTGTTTTTCCACTACCACTAGAACCAATAATCATCATGAAATCACCTTCTTCAATATTAAAAGAGATATCCTTTAATACCTCAGTGACTAATGTACCATTTGTATAATTTTTTATTAAATTTTGAACTACTAATAAACTCATTTTTATCACCTATTTATAATTAATTTTATCATATTATTCTAAAAAAATCAATAGTTAATGGATAAATTGATAAATTATAGTATTTTATGGTATAATAGATTAGGAGATGATTTTTATGGAATTAATTTTTTGTGGTATTGAACCTTTATCACTTGTCGATTTAGATGGAAAATTAGCATGTACAATTTTCACACACGGTTGTAACTTCAGATGCCCTTTTTGTCATAATAAAAATCTAGCATTAAGTAAAGACATTCAAGAAATCCCCTTTAATGAAATACTTGATTTCTTAAAACTTCGAAAAAATATGTTAGATGCAGTAGTTGTAACAGGCGGAGAACCAACAATTTATCCAGATTTAGATGAAAAACTGCAAAAGATTAAAGAATTAGGTTATTATATTAAACTTGATACCAATGGAACAAACCCTGAAGCTATCAAAAGGCTTTATGAAAAGGGCTTAATTGATTATGTTGCGATGGATATCAAAAATACCCTAGCAAAATATGCTTTAACTTGTGGTAATCCTCACGTAAATCTTTTAAATATTCAAAAATCTATTAATTATCTAAAAACATCAGGAATTGAATATGAATTTAGAACTACCATTATTTCAGAATTCCATAAATTAGAAGATTTTCAAACAATTGGTGAGTGGATAAAAGATTGTCCTCGATACTTTTTACAAAAGTTTGTTAATAGTGAAACATGTATAAATCAAAATCTTCATGAGGTAAGTATCAATACTGCGATAATCTACAAAAATGAATTATTAAAATATTTCTCAAAAGTAGAATTAAGAGGATATTAAAAGGCTTGTAAAAACAAGCCTTTTTTTAATAGTCTACTACATTTACCCAAGACAATAAGAAATCACGTTCTTCTGGATTACCTTTAACAGATTGACTAGCAGCAACAATTGGCATCCATGATTGAACATATTTCTTTTTAGTACCACTTAATTTACAGAAAATATCAAGATATTTTTTACCCATCTTTTTTTGTCCTTTTAAACAAAAGACCAAATAAGTTCTCGCAATATCCGCTGATGCATTTCCTTGTGTAACGTGAGCCCAGTCTAAAACATAAGCATCACCATTTTCTTTAATAATTACATTAGTCAAATCAAAATCACCATGACATAGTTTATTATGTCTTGGCATTGATTCTAATCGTGTTTCTAAATCATATTTAGTAATTTCATCGATATTGGCAACAGCAATTTTTTCGCGCATTTTATCTTTTAATTTTGAAAGTAAAGGAACTCTTTTAGCATGAATATCCATTTGAACCTTAACTAATATTTCTAAATACTCGTCTAGTTTATCCGGGTTTTCTTCAATAAGTTGAGCTAAAGTTTTACCTTCAATATATTCACTAACAATTGACCATTTACCTTCGATCATTGTTACTTCATAAATTTTTGGAACATTTAAACCGATATTTTCAACTCTTGATTGATTTAGAGCTTCATTTAAAACGTCTATTTTAGAAAAGGTTTCATCAAAAACTTTAATTGCAAAATTACCATCACGATATATTTTTTTATTTTTTCTTATTGCAATAAGATTATCTAACTTCATATTAACCTCTATTTACCATAGAATGCACTTAAATACATTTCTTTAATTTCTTCTATTAAAGGATATCTAGGATTAGCACCAGTACATTGATCATCAAATGCCATTAGAGACATTTCATCTAAACTCTTTAAAAAGTCTTCTTCTTTGATTCCATACTCTTGGATAGATTTCTTAATTCCAATTTGTGATTTTAATTCATTTACTTTATTAATTAAACCCTCAAATCTTTCTTCAAAAGTATTTCCAACAATTCCTAAAGAAGCAGCTAATTCTGCATATCTTTCCATAGTATGTGGATGAGTATATTGTGGGAATGTACCCATCTTTGTTGGAACTTTTGAAGCATTAAAGCGCATAACATATTCAATCATTAAAGCATTAGCAACTCCATGTGGCAAATGATGATAAGCACCTAGCTTATGGGCAAGGGAATGACAAACTCCTAAAAAAGCATTAGCAAACGCCATACCAGCAATTGTAGCTGCATTAGCCATTTTTTCTCTAGCTACTCTGTTATTTCCATCATTGTAAGCAACTGGTAAATGTTCGAAAATAATTTTTAAGGCTTGTACTACCAAACCGTCTGTATAATCTGTTGCTAACATTGATGCATATGCTTCTAACGCATGTGTTACAGCATCTATACCGGATGCGGCTGTTAACCCTTTTGGAGCACTCATATGGAAATCTGTATCAATAATAGCCATATTTGGTAATAATTCATAATCTGCTAATGGATACTTAATTCCACTTTCTTCATCTGTTATAACAGCAAATGGAGTAACTTCTGAACCGGTACCTGCTGATGTTGGAACTGCAATAAAATAAGCTTTTGAACCCATCTTTGGAAATTCATAAACCCTTTTTCTAATATCTGAAAAGCGAATAGCCATATCCATAAAATCAGTATCTGGATGTTCATATAAAACCCACATAATTTTTGCGGCATCCATTGCAGAACCACCACCTAAAGCAATAATAACATCAGGATTAAAACTATTCATGGCTTCTGCTCCTTTTTTAGCACTTGCAAGTGTTGGATCAGGTTCTACATCAAAAAATACAGTATATTGAATACCCAATTCATTCAATTTATTAATAATAGAATTAGCAAAACCATTTTTATATAAAAAGTTATCAGTAACAATAAATGCACGTTTTTTATTTAATACTGTTTTTAATTCATCTAATGCTACACCTATACATCCACCTTTAATATAAATCTTTTCAGGACATCTAAACCACAACATATTTTCCCTTCTTTCTGCTACAGTTTTAATATTTATTAAATGTTTAACACCAACATTTTCACAAACGCTATTTCCACCCCATGAACCACAGCCCAGAGTTAATGAAGGAGCTAATTTAAAGTTATATAAATCTCCAATACCACCAAATGATGATGGAGTATTAATTAAAATTCTACAAGTTTTCATTGCATTAACAAATGCCATGTATTTTTCTTTTTCTTGATACTGATTAATATAAAGAGATGAAGTATGTCCTCTTCCACCATCATTAATCAATTTACATGCTTTATTTAACGCTTCTTCAAATGTATTTGCTTTATACATAGCAAGTACTGGAGATAGTTTTTCATGTGCAAATTCTTCACTTATATCTGTACTTTCTACTTCTCCAATAAGAATCTTAGCATATTCAGGTACATTAATTCCTGATAATCTAGCAATTGTAGTTGCTTTTTGACCTACAATTTTCGAATTTAAAGCACCATTTATAATAATTGTTTTTCGTACTTTTTGTAATTCTTCTGAATTAAGAAAATAAGCACCATAATCTAAAAATTCTTTTTTTACATCATCATAAATATCTTCTAATACAATTACAGACTGTTCAGAAGCACAAATCATTCCATTATCAAATATTTTAGAATGTATAATTGAACTAACCGCAACCGTTATATCCGCACTTGAATCAATAATTGCTGGAGTATTACCTGCACCTACACCAATAGCTGGTTTGCCACTAGAATAAGCAGCTCTAACCATCCCAGGTCCGCCTGTCGCAAGAATCAAATCTGACTCTTTCATAACTAAATTAGATAATTCTAATGTAGGTACATCTATCCAACCAATGATATCTTTTGGTGCACCTGCTTTTACAGCTGCTTCCAAAAGTAATTTTGCAGTATGAATTGTTGAATTCTTGGCTCTAGGATGCGGAGAAATTATAATTCCATTACGTGTTTTTAAAGAAATTAAGATTTTAAATATTGCTGTAGAAGTAGGATTAGTTGTTGGAATAACGGCAGCAATTAAACCAATTGGTTCTGCTATTTTAATGATTCCATTTTGTTTATCTTCTTCTAAAATACCACATGTCTTTGTATCTTTATACGCATTATAAATATATTCAGCAGCATAGTGATTCTTAATAACCTTATCTTCTACAATACCCATTCCTGTTTCACTAACTGCCATTTGAGCTAGAGATATTCTTTCTTTATTAGCAGCAATTGCAACTGCTTTAAAAATCTTATCAACTTGTTCTTGACTAAAAGAAGCATACTCTTTTTGAGCAGCTTTTACTTTTTTAATCAATTGTTGTAAAGTTTCTACACTATTAACTTGGTTATATTCCATAATAACCTCCTATATTATATTATATAATTATTATATCATTTTATAAAAATTTTTTTCAATAAAAAAGCACCATTTAAAATGGTGCTCTTATTTTGATAAATATTTAACTGCATTTGTTGCTGCTATTGCTGCATCACCCATAGCTGTAGTAACTTGTCTTAATGTTTTTTGTCGACAATCTCCCGCAACAAAAATACCTGGAGTTTTTGTTTCACATTGATCATTACTGATAATATAACCAGCTTTATCAAGATCTACCACATTTTCAAAACAATCATTTTGTGGTACTTGACCAATTGCAATAAATAATCCATCAGCAACAAATTCTATCTCTTCTTTTGTTGAAGTTTCCTCAAAAATAACCTTTTCTAAGTCATCTAAACCTTCTAAGCGTTTCAATGAAACATTATGTGTGATTTCAATATTCGCCTTCTCACGAATGGATTTTTCGACTACTTCCTCACCAAAAAAGCGATCAAATAGGGTACATAAGTATACCTTTTGACAATAATTTGACAAAAGTTCTGCGTATTGCAAAGCAGTATTTCCATCACCAATAAGTACAACTTTCTTATCTTTATAGAAATAACCGTCACATACAGCACAATATGAAACATTTTTATTTCTAAATTTATCCATATTCTCTGCATCTATTTCTCTAGGAATACAACCAGTCGCAATTATAACAGATAATGCCTCAATTGTTGTATATTCTGTAGTTACTTCAAAATAACCATCATGTTTTTCAATATGTTTAACTTCATCAACATCGATATCAACATCTAATTCAGTTACTTGTTCTACCATTCGGTCAATTAATTCTAGACCGCTAATGGATTTGATAGTTGGAAAGTTTTCTACTCTTGGAGATGATGCAATTTGTCCACCAAAAGACTCTTTTTCTAAAAGCAAAACACTCTTTCCACTTCTTTTTGCATATATTGCGGCAGTAAGACCAGCTGGTCCACCACCAATTATTAATACATCAACCATATTATTTTATAATACTTTCAGCATATTTCTTAATTAAGCTGATATTATCATACTTTTCATAACCATTTTCACTTGGCACTAATAAAGTTGGAGCTTTTTTAACACCATATGCATTAGTAACTTCTTTATTTTCATCAGCATCTACAAAAATATAAGGAACATTAGCTTTTTCTAAAATAATCTTAGCTGTTTTACAATTTGGACAAGTCTTTGTACCAAATAATAAAATATCTTTTGCAACTGCTACAACTTCTTGTTCTTGTTCTTCAACTACTTTATTAGTTCTAGTTAATACAGAAGTTTCTGGGTTATATACTAAACGATTCTTAAATTCTTCAGATTTACCGTCATTCCAATTTTGAACAGGACGATAATATCCTGTAATTCTTGAATAAACTTCAGCTTTTCTACCACAAATTGGACATTTATATTGTTCACCTTCTAAATATCCATGAACTTGACACACAGAATATGTAGGTGACATTGTATAGTATGGTAATTTATAGTTTTCCGCAATAGTTCTAACTAACTTAGCACAAGCTTCCCAAGAAGGTAATTTTTGTCCTAGGAAACAGTGGAATACAGTACCACTTGTATATAATACTTGTAATTCATCTTGAACATCTAATGCTTTAAAGATATCATCAGTATAACCAACTGGTAAATGAGAACTATTAGTATAATATGGAGTAGCTCCTTTTTCTTGTGATGCAGTAATGATATGAGGATATCTCTTCTTATCATGTTTTGCAAGACGGAATGAAGTTGATTCAGCAGGAGTTGCTTCTAGGTTATATAAATCTCCATATTGTTCTTGATAATCAGATAATTTATTACGCATAAAGTTCAATACATCTTTTGTAAATTCTTGAGATTCTTTATGTGTTAAATCTTTCTTTAACCATGCGGCATTTAGACAAGCTTCATTCATACCTACTAAACCAATAGTAGAGAAGTGATTATCAAATGTACCTAAATATTTTTTAGTATAAGGATATAATCCTTCATTCATTAATTTAGTAATTACATTTCTCTTAATCTTTAATGAACGAGCAGAAATATCCATCATTTTAGCCAATCTTTCATAGAATTCTTCTTTTGTTTTAGAAAGATAAGCAATTCTTGGAATATTAATTGTTACAACACCAACAGATCCTGTTGATTCACCTGAACCAAAGAATCCACCAGACTTTTTACGTAATTCTCTTAAGTCTAATCTTAAACGACAGCACATACTACGAACATCGCTAGGTTCCATATCACTATTAATATAATTTGAGAAGTATGGAGTACCATATTTTGCAGTCATTTCAAATAATAAACGATTGTTTTCAGTATCAGACCAATCAAAATCACGAGTAATTGAATATGTAGGAATTGGGTATTGGAAACCACGGCCATTTGCATCACCTTCAATCATAATTTCGATAAATGCTTTATTAACCATAGCCATTTCTTTTTCACAATCTTTATATTTAAACTTTTGTTCAACACCACCAACAATAGCATTCATTTCTGCCATATCATTTGGAACTGTCCAGTCTAAAGTAATGTTTGTAAACGGAGCTTGTGTTCCCCAACGGCTTGGAGTATTTACCCCATAAATAAATGATTGAATACATTGTTTAACTTGCTTGTATGTTAAGTTATCAACTTTTACAAATGGTGCCAAATATGTATCAAATGAAGAAAATGCTTGAGCACCAGCCCATTCATTTTGCATAATACCTAAGAAATTAGTCATTTGATTACATAAAGTTGACAAATGAGCAGCAGGTGATGAAGTAATCTTACCAGTAACACCGCCTAAACCATCAGTTATTAATTGTTTTAAACTCCAACCAGCACAATAACCTGTAAGCATAGATAAGTCATGAATATGAATATCGGCATTTCTATGAGCATCTGCAATTTCTTGATCATACACTTCTGATAGCCAATAATTAGCAGTAATTGCACCAGAGTTTGACAAGATTAAACCACCAACTGAATAAGTAACAGTTGAATTTTCTTTAACACGCCAGTCATTAATACTTAAATAATTATTAACTGTATCTTTATAATCTAAGAAAGTAGATTTGATATTTCTCATTTTCTCATGTTGTTTACGATATAAAATATAAGCTTTAGCAACATCAATATAACCTGCTTGAATTAATACTACTTCTACGCAGTCTTGTATATCTTCAATAGAAATTACACCTTCTTTAATCTTATCTGCTAAGCTAGCAAATACCCTTAAAGCTAATAATTCAATAATTCCATCTGTATATGGTTTTTCTAAAGCAACAAATGCTTTTTCAATTGCTCCTTGAATTTTCTTTAGGTCAAATTCAACAATTTTCCCATCTCTTTTTTTAACACTTAGCATATAAGTTACCTCCATTTTTTTACATTTTTTACGCGAGCGTATTTTAATTATATTTTAAAAATCCGGATATGTCAAAGGATTAACTTATGAAAATTTTTTATCTTTTTTTCATAATTTTTATTACTTATTTTCATCAATTTTCAAGAAAAAAGAGCTAATTTCTTAGCTCTTTTTTATCATTTTTTTGTGAGGGATATTAGCCTCATAAAATACTTCACCAATAGCTTTATATCCACATTTCTCATAAAATGGAATGCTAGGAACTTGACCATTTAGGAAAGTTTCTTGATATCCTAACTTTTTAGCAGCATCTTCTACAAATTTTATCATAACTTTTCCTAATCCTAAACCACGATAAGACTTTCTAATAGCTACTCGGCATATTCTTAAGTTATTATCATGTTTTGTAAGCCTAACAGTTCCAATAGGTTTATCATCAAGATAAAACAAATAATGATGTGATGAATAATCTTCTTCATCAAACTCAATTTTCAAAGAAACATTTTGTTCAACTACAAAAACTTCTTCTCGAATCAAACGATAATCTCTATTATCAAACGAAACTTCTTTTAAACGAAACTGACTAATCTTATCAAGATAATCTTTCACAATTTTATGAAAAACCTTTTTAAGATCTTCTTTGACAGTTTCTTTATAATTACTAACCATTTGTTCGTGTAAGGCATATACAGGATAATTAGAATTATCAATTTCTTTTAAACCACAAATAATTAATAAATCATTATGATATTTTTCACTTAGATCGCTAAGTTTTCCAACGACTTTCCCATAAAAAGAAGTTTTATCAAGTTTCCCTTCCCCAGTTATTAATAAAGTATGTGGATCTAACATTGTAACAAGTTTTAATTCATTTAAAATTACATCGATCCCTTTTTCTAATTTTCCACCTAACAAATGAATTAAAAACCCTATTCCACCAGCTGCTCCACAACCAGGGGTAGAACTTTCTACATTAAATAAAGATGCATAATTTTTCATCCAATCTTCTAAAACTTTTAAATCCTCTTCTTTAGCACCTTTTTGGGGACTAAAAATATAAGTAGCTCCCATATTACCTAATAAAGGATTTGTAACATCACATATTGCAGTTATCTTAATACCTTCTAAAAGTTCTAAAACGGGCTTAAAATCCACTTTATTTACGCATTTATGACCATCTTTATGTAATTCAATTAATAAATCATCATTATAAAAAGTAGCTCCTAAAGCTTCCAAAATACCACTACCACCATCATTAGTAATAGAGCCACCTAATCCTAAATAGATATTTTTGTAACCTTTTTTAATTATTTCTTTTAAAACAATACCAATACCATAACTACTAGCATTGTAAATATCCAAATGACCATTAACTAAGAAACCAACAACAGATGCTACATCATAAACAGCCTTATCATCTTTAACACCATAATAAGTATCAATAGTCTCACCAAAAGCATTTACTGTTTTTGTCACTTCTTTTTTATATCCCATTTCATTAATAAAGAAATCAACAGTGCCTTCTCCCCCATCAGCAATACTAGAAGCTAAAACTGGAATATCTGAATATTTATTAATAATCTTTTTTCCAATTAAAGCAATTTCTTTAGAAGAAATAGATGATTTAAAGCTATCTACAAGTAAGATTATCTTGTTGTACTGTTTCATATTTAACCTCTATTTATTATTTTCAATATATTCATTTACTACAACTTCTACAAATCTTAAAGGAACTGGTCCACAATCTAGAATTGTCTTATGAAACTCTGTCGGATCAAATTTGTCTTTTAAAGCATCTTTTGTTCTTTCATACATATCACATAATTTAAAATAAGTATAATAATATGTTTGAGAATTTGTTGGAACTTCAACCAATCTTTGATAAACTTCTGTAAATTCCTCTATTGTATAACTAGATGAGTACTTAGAAAACTCTTCATAGGCCTTTTGAATATCCCAACCTTCATAGTGAATTCCAATATCTAGTCTTGCGGTTAAAACACCACTAAAGATATCCATATTCTTTAAAAGTTCAATAACATTTTCATCTACACCTTCAACAAAATTATACATATAAAGTTCAGTATAGGTAGCCCAACCTTCTTGATAACCACTATTTTTTAAAACTTTACGAATTAAGTTAGTTTCTTGTGATTTAAAATATAGGTTTTGATACATATGTCCTGGAATACCTTCATGCCCTAAAGTTGTATATAAATAATTAGCTCCACCACTTGATTCAACTTTTGCTTGATTTAAGAAAATTGTTTCTAACTCATAAGAATCAATAGGTGATGTAATATAAGCAGCTGGACTAAAGTTATTTTCCATTGATTTATCAACATCTTTTATAACAATAGTAGGATAACTATCTAAAACAGGGAAATGTCCACTTAATAATGTCTTGTAGTATTCTATTTGTTCACTAGGAGTCTTATCCATTAATACAACATTATCCGCAACATCCGCAATACCTTCATTTTCTCTTAAGATTGTACGAATATTGTTAACAGTTTCATCCAAATGTTCTTGAATATACTGAATTGCATCTTCCATAGAATCATCATAACCAGTTGCATCTTTAAATAAATATGCATAGTAGTCTTTTCCTACTTCTTCTACAGTTCCGTCTTCATGGGTTTTAACATAATGAGCTAAACCTAATTCATTAGTAGCTTTTCCTTTTAAACTTGGAAGATTATCTTTTATATACGCATAACCTTCACATAGCTCATTTTCTACAATACTTTTATTTCTCTCAATGTAATCCGTTTTTTCTTCATCAGTTAGATCAAACTTTTCGATTCTTTCTGCAAATGTTGAAACCAAGAAATGTTCATCACTAGTATTAATAAAAGATTCACATTGACCAACAACTTTATCAATTACATAATCAGGCATACCATATCCTGCATCAGCTTTAGTAATTTCATACTCATAATATTCTTTAAAAGTTTCTGGTACAAGTTTCATCAAACCAAAATAATTTTCAATATCTTCTAATGTATCAAAGCGATATTGTTGAAACAAAATTGGAAGTTGTGCTTGATACCCCAGATATGAACCTAAATAGTTATTATCTAAATATGACATTTCTGTTGTTTTACTATTAATTCTTTCTAGTAAATCTATAATTACATTAAAAGTCATTTTTTGATCAAAATTTAATTCTTCATATTTATAATTAGCCATTGGACCAAAATATAAATTTATAATTAACTTTCCAAGAGCAGATGAAGATCCCGGTGTAGGCAAACTTAGTTCAGTTTCCGTTTTACCAATAGCTTCTTTATCTTTAAATAAATAATGAATAGTCAATTCATCATTACCAAGTAGTGTATCTAGTAATCTTGCACTATATTCATCAAAATCACCTGGATCTATCTTATTAACCAAACTACAACTACTAGTTGTAATAAATAAAATAAAGACTAAAATAACAGAAAATAATTTCTTAATAATTTTCATTTTTCCTCCTTTATACTAGATAAATAATAATTTTATATTGTTTTACTTTACAAAAACTATATTTTTTGATATAATAATTATGCTGAAATGTCCCAATAGCTCAGCTGGATAGAGCAACGGCCTTCTAAGCCGTGTGTCGGGGGTTCGAATCCCTTTTGGGACGCCATCTTAGAAACTAAATGATTCAAGAAATTGAATCATTTTTTTATTTCTAATATTTTCGTTTAATCAAACGACAAATTACATAAATGAAATAAGGTATAGAACCAAAGATGCCAATTAATTGTAATAACAAAATAATGGTAGTAAACCAGAATAAATACCAAATTCGGAAGACAAAAGTATGTCTTGAAAAATAATCTAATAATATAAAGACACTAACACCTATTCCAAAAATGGATAAACCAATTCTTGTTTGACTAATAAAAAATTGAATAACAAACCCAGGAAAACCAAGTGACGATGTTTGCATCCATAAGACTCTTAATGAATCCATTGTTAATCCTTCAAATTTATAAAGATAATACCAAATTAATATACTAATGCCAAACAAGAAATACATTACATATCCCAAGTAAAACATGAAACGTTTCTTATCACCAAAATACCAATTAAAGTTTTCTCTATTTGCTTTGCTACGCATTTTGGAAGTTGCAGTCTTTCTTTCTAGAACAAGATCTCTTTCTCCTATTTCATCAGCAGGCATTTTTAAAACTTTACATAAAATTTCTAATTGATATTCATTAGGAACATATTTATTATTCTCAAAACCCTCTATTAATGAAACATTAATACCGGTTTTTTCACTAAGTTCTTCAATAGTTAAAGATGCTTCTTCTCTTAATAATTTTAAATTAGACGCTATTATACTCATATTAACACCTTCCAATTATATTTTACCATTTTTATCTTAATATATCAAATAATATCGCATAAAATCAGTTAAAATTCACATAAAGAAAAAAGAACATAAAAAATTTTATGTTCTTTATTTGATTTTATTAATAATATCTATTAATACGTTCTTTTCTTGTTCAAAAGTAATTTTATTCATTGCATCTTCAACACTTAACCATAAAATATCACTAATTTCTGTATCTTGTGGAATCTCTTGACCTTCTTTATAGATTGCGTAAAAATATTTAACATCTTTTAATACATTAGGAAATGGAGAATATTGAATTATAGAATAAATATTAGGATCAATATCTACAATAATATTGGTTTCTTCTAATATTTCCCTATTTGCGGTTTCAAGTTCTGTTTCTCCTTCTTCCATATGACCTTTAGGGAAAGACCAATGATGATACTTTTTACTTTGAACTAGTAAAACTAAATTATCTTTAAAAATAACTGCACCACAAGATTTTTCTAGTCGCATATAATCTCCTTTTATTTAAAAAGCAGCACAATCGTGCTGCTTTATTTATTAAATTTTAGGTACTTCGTATACTGGAGCATCAAAATTAGATGCTTCTACTTCAACGTTTTCTACTAAACCAGTACCTGCTGGAATTAATCCACCAATAATGATATTTTCTTTTAAGCCTTCAAGTCTATCAATCTTACCACGAATAGCAGCTTCTGTAAGAACACGCGTAGTTTCTTGGAATGAAGCAGCAGATAAGAATGAGTCAGCTTTAAGTGAGGCTCTTGTAATACCAAGAATTACTGGTTTAACAACTGGAAGGCGTTTACCTTTTGCAAGACATTCTTTCACAACTGTATATAATTCTGAATGTGAAATATAGTTACCTGGTAATAGATGAGTATCACCTTCATGAATTACTAAAGCTTTTTGAAGCATTTGTTTAACAATGATTTCAACGTGTTTGTCTGAAATTTCAACCCCTTGGGCACGATAAACTTTTTGAACTTCTTTAACAATGTATTCTTCAACTTTCGCGACATTCGCAACTCTTAATAATTCTTTTGGATGAATCATACCCGCAACAATTAAGTCACCAGCTTTTACAGTATCACCAACACTAACAATTGGTTTTTTACCACTGTCAGTTAAGTATTCTTTTCTATCAATTTCGCTTTCAACAACAATTCTGAATCGATTGTGGTTAAATTTATCTGGTTCAATTGAAGTAATTGTACCATCAATTTCTGAAATAATACCTTTACCTTTAGGTTCACGGGCTTCAAATAATTCTTGAATACGAGGAAGACCTTGTGTAATATCTTCTCCACCGGCAACCCCACCACTGTGGAATGTACGCATTGTTAACTGAGTACCAGGTTCACCGATTGATTGAGCAGCGATAATACCAACAACTTCACCTTTTTCAACTGTTTCAGTAGTTGATAAGTCAGAACCATAACATTTAACGCAAACTCCGTTTTTGCAGTCACATGTAAATAATGTTCGAACTTCTACTTCTAAAATACCAGCTGCATCGATTTTATTTGCTATTTCTTCAGTAATAATCTGATTTCTTTCACAAATAACTTCTTTTTGTTTAGTAGCAGGATTTTTCCATTCAATCTTCTTAGAAGCAAAACGACCAATAATACGATCTTTTAACTTAACAATGACACTACCATTTTCATTATATAGTGTTTTTAATACCATACCTTTATCAGTACCACAATCTTCTGTTGTGATAGTTACATCATGAGAAACGTCAACTAAACGTCTAGTTAAGTAACCAGATTCGGCAGTCTTTAACGCAGTATCAGTAGAACCTTTACGCGCACCGTGAGTTGAAATAAAGAATTCTGACATTGACATACCTAAGCTAAAGCATGATTTAACTGGGATTTCCATTGATTCCCCATTAGGTTTAGCCATCAGACCACGCATACCGGCTAATTGTGTAAAGTTAGATGAAGAACCGCGGGCACCTGAGTCTGCCATCAAGAAGATGTCATTTTCAGTAGCTTGTAAAGCCATGACTTCTTTAATCTTACTTTCGATATCTTTTGTTGCTTTATTCCAAATAGCAATTATATTCTTTCTTCTTTCTTCTGTTGTTAATAGACCATGACGATATAAGCGTTTATATTGTTCAACACGTTTTTCAGCATCAGCAATAATTTTGCCTCTATCTTCAATGTTAACAACGTCAAATGCAGATACTGTAATACCAGCCATTGTAGAATAATAGAAACCAATATCCTTCATCTTATCTAAAGTATTAGAAGTTTCCGCAAGTTTAGATTGTCTAAATACTTCAGAAATAATTGCACTTAAGAATTTTTTCTTAACTGGTTGATTTAATCCTAATTTAACAGCTGTAATTCTAGTTTGACTAGCATGTTTACAGAAGAATCTTTCATCAGTACCATCAGTTAAATTCTTAACTTCTGCTTCATTAACATAAGAGAAATCAGCAGGGAAGATTGTATTAAAGATTAACTTACCATAAGTAGTAACAATAAATTGTTTTGTTAATTCTTCATTTTTCTTAACTTTTTCGGCATATAATTCTGGATTGATTTCTGCAAGTTTAGGATCAATATGCACAAATGGTTTATTTAATGTAGAAGCAGGCAAAGCAATACGAGAATAGAAATCAATTTCACCTTTTTCATAAGCGTGTTCTACTTCATTAGGATTCATATATAATTTACCTTCATTTAGTAAATATGCTTTAGCAACAGATGGACATTCTTTACTCTTTAAGGCTTTTTCTAATTCTTCAACAGTTTCATAAATATGTTGGAATTTTTCTGTTTCTATATAAATTGGCGCTTCATCTTTAAATGGAGATGCCAATAATTCATCGATACTATTAAATCTATTGTCTGCATGTACTTCTGGATGAGGTCTTCTTTCAATAGTTAAATAGTAATTACCAAGAATCATATCTTGAGATGGTGTAACGATAGGTTTACCATCTTTTGGAGCTAAAATGTTTTTAGAAGCAAGCATTAACATACGTGCTTCTGCTTGAGCTTCTTTAGATAAAGGTAAGTGAACTGGCATTTGGTCACCGTCGAAGTCTGCGTTGAACGCAGTACATACTAATGGGTGAAGACGAATTGCTTTACCTTCAACAAGTTTAGGTTCAAAAGCTTGAATTGAAAGTCTGTGTAGTGTTGGAGCACGGTTTAATAGAACTGGATGTTCAACAACAATCTTTTCTAAAGCTTCCATAGCTTCAGGAGCACCACGTTCGATTAAATCTTTAGCACGTTTAATTCCCGCTTTTTCTTTCATTTGTTCGCCATTAATTGTTTCGTGTTGGCGTAAATAATTAATGATGAATGGTTTAAATAAGATTAAAGCCATTTCACGAGGAATACCACATTGATACATCTTTAGATCAGGACCAACAACGATAACTGAACGACCAGAGTAGTCAACACGTTTACCTAATAAGTTTTGACGAAAACGACCTTGTTTACCACGTAATAAATCAGATAAAGATTTTAAAGTACGATTCTTATCCATAACCGCACGTTTATTACGTCTGTTTAAACCAGTGTTATCAATTAAAGCATCACATGCTTCTTGTAACATACGTTTTTCATTTTTTGCGATTAATTCAGGAGCATTAACTTCATATACTCGACGTAAACGATTATTACGGTTAATAATACGACGATATAAATCATTTAAGTCTGTAGTCGCAAATCTACCACCATCTAAGGCAACCATTGGTCTTAGATCTGGTGGGATAACTGGAATTACGTCCATTACCATCCATTCAGGTTTGTTAGGACTTTGGGCGAATGCTTCACAGATTTCTAAACGTTTAATTAATTTTTCACGTCTTTGTTTAGTAGCAGTATGAAGTTCTTCATGAATTTCATCAATAGTTTGTTTTAAATCTAAGTTTTGAAGTAAATAACGAATTGCTTCGGCACCTGTTTGAACTTTATATTTGAATGGATAACGACGTTTGTAAACTGCATGTTCTTGTTCAGTAATTAACATACCTTCACGAATTTCTTCCATTTCATCAAACACTTCAGTAACAATATAAGAAGTACGATATACAACGTCATCTACTTGTGTAGTTTTCATATCTAAAAGTACACCAATTTTACTTGGAACACTCTTTAAATACCAATTATGTACAACTGGTGCAGCTAATGCGATAAAGCCCATTCTTTCACGACGAACTTTACTTTCAGTTAGTTCAACACCACATTTTGAACATATTTTAGTTTCTCCATTTACGCTCTTACGTGACTTACCACAAGCGCATTGATAATCTTTTTGTGGACCAAAAATAACTTCACAGAATAAACCATCTTTTTCAGGTTTGAAAGTACGATAGTTGATAGTTTCATGTTTTTTAACTTCACCTTTAATATCAACTTCTTTTTCAAAGTTATCATTTTTATCACAAATAGTCATCTTATCTTTACGTAAAGGATTGTAATGAAGAATTTTACCTTTACGGATTTCTTCTCTTAAGAAAGGATTGGCCCAAGAAATAATTTCTTCAGGAGATGCAATTCCAATTTGAAGATATTGATATTTTCGATTATTCAAATGACTCACCTCTTCTATTATAGTCCTCTTTTACCCGCTTGAGCTTCAGCGAATTGTGAAACAAGGCTATCATTAGTAACATCGTTACCTTGGTTATCAATAAGTTTAACACTTAAACCTAAACCTTGTAATTCTTTAATTAAAACACGGAATGATTCAGGAATTCCTGGTTCTGGAATAGGATCACCATCAACAATCGCTTTATAAACACGATTACGTCCAACGATATCATCAGACTTGATAGTCATCATTTCTTGTAATGTATGTGCTGCACCATAAGCTTCTAGTGCCCAAACTTCCATTTCCCCAAATCTTTGACCACCGTTTTGGGCTTTACCACCCATTGGTTGTTGAGTTACTAAAGTGTATGGACCTTCACTACGTGCATGTAATTTGTCATCAACCATGTGAGCAAGTTTGATCATGTACATTACACCAACGGAAATCTTATTATCAAAACGACGTCCTGTTCTTCCATCGTATAACCACATCTTACCGTTTTCATCTACTGGAGCACGGAAGTTACGTGGATCTTTTTCATATTCAACTCTTTCATATTCTCGAGCTTCATTCATAATGTCTACTAAATCTTGATGATCAAGACCATCAAATACTGGTGTAGCAACATGAACACCTAACTTCTTAGCAGCCATACCTAAGTGGATTTCTAATACTTGTCCAATATTCATACGTGAAGGAACCCCTTGAGGATTTAACATAATATCAATTGGTGTTCCATCTTCCATAAATGGCATATCTTCAATTGGTAAGATATTAGAGATAACCCCTTTATTACCGTGACGACCAGACATCTTGTCCCCTTCAGTAATCTTACGTTTTTGAATAATGAATACACGTACAACTTCATTTACTGATGGTGGTAATTCAGCACCTTCTTTTCTAGTAAAGTGTTCAATTTTACCAACGATACCGCCTCCACCATGAGGAACTTTAAGAGAAGTAACGCGTACATCTTTTGAATTATCTGAGAATAAAGCTTGACTTAATCTTTCTTCAGGTGTTGGTTCAGTTTGACCTTTAGGAGTAACTTTACCTACTAAAGTATCACCTTCTTTAACTTCAGCACCTAATCTTACAATACCATGTTCATCTAAGTTTGCGATTGAATCTTTAGATTCACCATCTAAATCAGCAGTAATTTCTTCTTTACCTAATTTAGTATCACGAACTTGGATTTCATATTCTTCAATATGGATTGATGTGTATACATCATCTTGTACTAAACGTTCACTCATAATAACAGCATCTTCGAAGTTATAACCATTCCAAGTCATGAAGGCAATAACAACGTTTCTACCTAATGCTAATTCACCTTGGTCCATTGATTGACCATCGGCTAATACATCACCAACTTTAATAATATCACCAAGTTTAACAATTGGTCTTTGGTTAACACATGTTGAGTGATTTGAACGTTCATATTTATTTAATTCATATTCATGGCGAATACCATTATTATCAACAACAGTTATTCTTGCGCCATCAACATATTCTACATAGCCATCAACATCAGCGACGATTGCAACACCTGAGTCTTTAGCAGCGATATATTCAATACCAGTACCAACAAATGGTGCTTCTGGTTTTAATAGTGGAATTGCTTGACGTTGCATGTTCGCACCCATTAGCGCACGTGTAGTATCATCGTGTTCTAGGAATGGAATACAAGCTGTTGATACCGCAACTACTTGTTTAGGGGAAACGTCAATTAAATTAACTTCCATCTTATTAACTTCAATAAATTCTCCAGCTTTTCTTGCGATAACTTTGTCATCAACAATTAAAATCTTTTCTGGATCATTTGGATCAGCAGCCATATTAACATTGGCTTGGGCAATAATATATTGTTCTTCTTCATCAGCAGTTAAATAAATAGTTTCTTGAGTAACTTCTACACGATGAATACCTTTTTTATATTCAGGAGTATTATAATTATTTTTAACAACTAAGTATGGTGTACGGATGAAACCAAATTCATTAGCTTCCGCATAAGTTGCAAGTGAACTGATTAACCCGATATTTTGTCCTTCTGGTGTTTCTACTGGACAAATACGACCATAGTGAGATGTATGTACGTCACGAACTTCGAAACCAGCACGATCACGTGAAATACCACCTTGACCTAAAGCTGATAAACGACGTTTATGAGTTAATTCTGATAATGGATTAATTTGGTCCATGAATTGTGATAATTGGCTACTACCAAAGAATTCACGAATAGTTGATGATAATGGACGAATATTAACTAGATTTACAGGAACAACTGTTCTAGAATCAACAGATGTTGACATTCTATCACGAACATTCTTTTCTAATTTTGCAAGACCAATTCTAAATTGATTTTGTAATAATTCACCAATTAATCTTAATCTTCTGTTACCTAAGTGGTCGATATCATCAATCTTACCAACACCATCATGTAAATTAATGTAGTAAGAAATAGAAGCAAAGATATCAGATAATACAACGTGTAATCTTTCTTCACGTTGGTCGTTACCAATTAAATGAACTACTTGTTTATTTTCTTGACCACGAACATAAACATCTAAACATTCTAATACAACACTATTACCTTCTAACATTAATTCGTATTCTTTTGTTATACGGAAATGTTCACGGTTTTCTTCTAATACTTTTGCCCATTTAGCATCAATTTCAGTACCAGCAGGAACAATTACTTCACCAGTGTATTTATTTACTAAATCATTAGCTAGCTTGTTACCAATTGCTCTTTGAACAACGTCAAGTTTTTTATTTACTTTATGACGTCCTACACGGGCTAAATCGTATCTACGAACATCGAATAATCTACTTGCGATAAATTTACGTGCTGTATCTGCACCAGTTTTTTCACCTGGACGTAATTTATCATATAATTCACGGATGGCGTCATCTTCACCGAAACTTTGGTCTTTAGCAAAAGTATTTTGCATAAATTCAGAATCACCAAATAAATTGATAATCTCTTTATTACTCTTAACACCTAATGCACGAATGAAAGTAGATAATGGAATTTTCTTAGAGCGGTCTAATTTAGCATACCAAATATCTTTAGTACCTAATTCAAATTCAATCCAAGCACCACGAGTTGGAATTACTTGTCCACTGAAGTTTGCACGACCAGACTTCTTATTAATTTCCTTAGAGAAGAATACACCAGCTGAACGAATAATTTGTGTAACAACTACACGTTCAGCACCATTTATAATAAATGTACCCCATGGAGTCATCATAGGGAAATCACCCATGAAAATTTTATCTTCTTTGATTTCACCAGTTTCTTTGTTTAAAAGCTGAACATTAACTTTTAAAGCACGTGAATAATTCACACTATGAATTTTAGATTCACGAATAGAATATTTTGGTTCATCAAATTCATATTCAGAAAAATATAATTCAAATTTTTCTCCATCATTGTGATCTGTAATTGGAGAAAGCTCTTCAAATAATTCCTTTAATCCTGTATCAAGCAACCATTGAAAAGACTCAGTTTGAATCTTTATTAAATTTGGTAATTTAACATCAGTAAGAACCCTCGCATAATTTCTACGTACTCTTGTCTTACCATAAAGCTTGTTTTTGTAACCCATGTTTAAATCCACCTTTCCTCAGAAAACGAAAATTTTCCGATTATAACATATCAATATATTATAGGTTATTTTGACTTTTTTGTCAAGCAAAAAATATATTTTTTTAATAAATAATAAAATTTTAATAATTTTTTCTACCAAATATTCTTTATTTTTTATCTTATTGCCTTATTTTTTGACACTTTTTTATTCCTTTTTTTGGTTACACATAAGAAACAAAAAAAGTAAGTTTTTTTTAAATCTAAAACTTACTTTATTATTTTTTTATTTAGAAATTTTTTCCTATTATTTAGTACATTTAATTATATAGTAACCATTATCTTTTTCAATCACTTCAACTTTTGGAAACACTTCTTTCAATGCTCTTAATGCAGATTCAGCTCCTTGTTTTTTTTGAATAACACAGTACATTCTTCCATTTTCCTTTAAATATTTTATCGAGTTTAAAAGTATATCATGCACTACTTTCTTTCCAGCTCTAATTGGTGGATTAGAAATTATCAAAGAGTATTTTTTTTCAACATTCTCATAGGTGTTGCTTTCAAATACTAAGGCATTTTTCACATTATTTTCCAAGCAATTATTTCTTGCTAATTCCATCGCTCTTTTATTTACATCAATCATTTCAACAAAACTTGAAGGATTACATTTTGCGAGTGTTATACCTATAATCCCTATTCCACAACCAACATCCAATATTGAATCATCTTCTAAAACTTCAACACTTTTTAATAATAAGTTTGAGCCAAAATCAACAGCTCTTTTAGAAAATACACCGTTATCACTTTTAAATTTTAAATTGTTTTTTCTAAAATAAAAAGAAATATAAAATGGTTTTGAAGATAATTCAGGATTGTTTTCAAAATATTGTTTGCTCATAATTAGCACCTCAAATAGACTTAAATCCCAGGTATTACCCTGGGATTTTTCTTTTTTTAATTTATCAGTTTTCTTTGCGATTGAAACTATTTAATTTCAACTTCAGCGCCGGCTTCAACTAATTTAGCTTTGATTTGTTCAGCTTCTTCTGGAGTGATCTTTTCTTTAACAGCTTTTGGAGCACCGTCAACTAATTCTTTAGCTTCTTTTAATCCTAAACCAGTGATTTCTTTAACTAGTTTGATTACGCCAAGTTTAGCTTGACCTGCAGAAGTTAAGATAACACTAACTTCACTTGGTCCAGCAGCTTCTTCTACTGCAGCAGCAGCAGCTACAGCTACAGGAGCAGCAGCAGTTACACCAAATTCTTCTTCAATAGCCTTAACTAATTCGTTAAGTTCAAGAACGCTCATTTCTTTAATCGCAGCGATAAATTCTTCTTTATTTAATTTTGCCATTTCGTTTATTCCTCCTAATATAATTACTCTTTTTCTGAAACTGCTTTAATAGCACAAGCAAGACCGCGAATAGGAGCTTGCATTACGCTTAATAACATTGAGATCATACCATCTTTGTTTGGTAATGTTGATAAAACTTTTAGTTCATCAGCACTCATAGCTTTGCTTTCTACAACCCCACCCTTAACTGAGAATTTTTGATGACCTTTTGCAAAATCATAAGCAATCTTTGCACCAGTAACTTCGTCTGTTGAGAAGATTGCAGCAGATGGTCCAATGAAATTTTCAGCTGGTAGATCGTATCCCACTTCAGCGGCGGCACGACGTAAAATGTTATTTTTAATAACTTTCATTTGACAGTTTTCAGCATGTAACTTAGTTCTTAATTCAGAAACTTCAGCTACAGTTAATCCTAGGTAATCAACGAATAATAGTGAACCCGCATCTTTCATTAGTTCTACGACAGTATTCACTTCATTTTGTTTTTTAGCGATAGTCGCTTCATTCATTGTTTTCACCTCCTGAAAATTTTCGGATTTAATTCCTCGGTAGGAAATTAAGAAAAAATATTTTTTTCACCTACTGTCTACGGCAGTGACTTTTTTTTATATACTATTTAAATATTATTATTTATCTAATTTTATTTTATATTAATTATTTTGCACTAATAGTTTCTGGAGCAACTTTGATTCCAGGAGCCATAGTAGCTGTAATAGCAACATTTTCCATGTATACACCTTTAATTGTTGAAGGTTTAACACGTAAAAGTTGATTGTAAACAGCAGCCATATTTTCAGCTAATTTAGCACTTTCGAAAGAAACTTTTCCAACTGGAACTAAAATGTTACCAGCTTTATCTGTACGATATTCTACTTTACCAGCTTTAAATTCTTTAACTGTTTTTTCAATTTCCATTGTTACAGTACCTGTTTTTGGGTTAGGCATTAATCCTTTAGGACCTAAAACACGTCCTAATTTACCTAATTCACCCATCATATCAGGTGTAGCAATTAATGTATCAAATTCAAACCAACCAGCTTTAATCTTATCTAAGTATTCAACATCACCTGCATAGTCAGCACCAGCAGCTAAAGCTTCCTTAGCTTTTGCATCTTTAGCGATAACTAATACACGTACTGTACGGCCTGTTCCATTTGGTAATGAAATAGCACCACGAAGATTTTGATCAGCTTTACGTGGATCGATATTTAATCTAAATGCAATTTCTACAGTTGCATCAAATTTAGCGTAACTTACTTTCTTTAATAACTCTAAAGCTTCTGTTAAAGGATACTTTTGAGTACGATCAATAAGTTTTAACGCTTCTTGATATTTTTTTCCTCTTTTCATATTTCCTTTTCCTCCTAAATGTGGTTAATAACGGAATCTCCTCCCACAATTTTAGATGGACTCATTTTCATATTCAAAAATGGTCAATCTATATTGTTAAAGTCGATAAGTTACCCTAACTTACCCTTCTACAACGATTCCCATGTTACGTGCTGTACCTTCAACGATACGAGCAGCTGCTTCAACATCATAAGCGTTTAAGTCAGGTAATTTAATCTTAGCAATTTCTAATAGTTGTTCTCTTGTAATAGTACCAACTTTAGTTTTGTTAGGTTTACCAGAACCTGATTTAACACCTGCTGCTTTTTTAAGCAAATCTGATGCTGGTGGAGTTTTTGTAATAAATGTAAATGAACGGTCTTCATAAACAGTGATTACAACTGGAATAATATTTCCAACCATATCTTTTGTACGATCATTAAATTGTACACAGAATTGTTGGATGTTAACTTGTGCTTGCCCTAAAACTGGTCCAACTGGTGGAGCTGGGTTTGCCTTACCAGCTTGAATTTGGAGTTTTACGACCTTTTTAACTTTCTTTTCAGCCACGAGACGCACCTCCTTATTGTCCGTGATGTGGTTCATTGAAATTAACTTATTTTAATTTCTCCCACTCTTTTTTTGGTTTTAAACCTAAATAGTATACGCACTTGTCATTGCACGCGTCTATTATTATACTATAACTTTGTTCAAATGTCAAGAAAATTAATTTTAAATTCTATGTATTTAACTCCAAACTTTTATTTACTATATTTTTTAAAACCAAAACATATTTTTTACTTAATGATTTTTTCCTAAAATAAACAAAATAAAAAAGCCGCATCGCAGCTTTTATAATACTTTAATTTCGTCAAAACTAACTTCTGTTGGAGTTTGTCTTCCAAAGAAATCCACAAGGACTGTAACTATTCTTTCTTCGACATTAATACTTTCAACAGTACCAACTTGACCAGCAAAGTTACCATTTAAAATTTGTACTTCATCTCCAACTTTAAATTTAACATTAGTTTCAATTGAGATACCGCATTGTTTTAATACAGGTATGATTTCTTCATCAGATAGAGGAACCGGTTTAGCACCACCACCACTTGATCCTAAGAAACCTGTAACCATTGGAGTGTTACGTACAACAAACCATGATTCATCAGTAACAATCATATCTACAAAAATATATCCTGGATATATTTTTTCAACTACTTCTTTTGTTTCACCATTTTTCTTCTTTTCTGTATGTACAGTTTCAGGAATTAATACTTGAAAAATGTAATTTTCCATATTCAATGATTTAATACGTCTTTCAAGATAACTCTTAGCCGCATTTTCACATCCTGAATATGATTGTATTACGTACCAAGCTCTTTCGTTTTCGTAATCCATATTATGCCTTAATTAATTCCATTAAAGGATTTAATCCTAAATCGCATAAGAAGAAAAATACACACATTAAAAGAATAAATACAAATGTACGTGCTACATTTAATAAGAAATCAACTTTTGATAAACCTTTTAAATGTTTAATTTCTGAGAATGATGGGCGGAAGAAAGGAATAACTACGAATGCTAATGAAATTACAGCAAGACCAATTAAGATCCAAGCAAATAATTTACCTTGAGCATAACCAATTAGGAAATACTTTTCTTCATTAATTGCTAAAGTACCATTAACAATTAATACACCTAAAACGATTGCAAATAATGCTAAAATTAGCATTACAATGTTTTCACCTTTATATTCTTTAGATAAGAAATCTAAAATTCTATGTGGTTTTTCACCTTCTTCAGCACGTTTTGCAGCCTTGGCAGCTTTCTTTTCTGCTTTAGCTTTTGCTCTTAATGCTTTTTTATCAACTACTTCTTCTTGTTGAACAACAACTTTTTCTTCACTCATGTGAATTCCTCCTACTTTGTTTCCTTGTGTACAGTATGTTTGTTACATCTAGGACAATATTTTTTTATTACTACTCTCTTAGCAGTATTTAATTTGTTTTTTTCGGTTGTATAGTTGCGTGATAGACAATCTTCACAAACTAAAATTACCTTTTCTCTCATTATACCACCTGCTTTCATAATTTTATCAAAAAACTTCAATTTTGTCAAATGAATAACTATTTATTATTCTTAACTATCTCTTTTTGGATTTTTTTCTTAACCCTATATATTGAATTATACACTTGTTTAGGGGTCATTTTTATAGTTTCAGCAATATCTTCGATTGAACAATTATTTAAATAATATAAATTAAATATAGTTTTTTCAAAATCAGATAAGTTATCAATATCAATCATCATATCTTTATTTTCATTCTTATTATTTTTTACATTTATATCAAGTGTATCATTTTCTACAAGGACTATTGAATTATAGTACTTCTTATTTTCTTGATACAAAGTATTAAATCGATTTTGTAAAACTAATTCAAAATAGCGGGTAAAGGTTTTTTCATAACTTTCTTGATAAGTTTCAATTGCCTTTAACAATGCCATACGTCCTTCTTGTAAATAATCTTCGATTGCATTAAGCGGAAAACGATACTTTAAAATTTTACTATATATTAAATTTTCATATTTTTTAAACATTATTTCCAATGCTTCTTCATCATGATTTTTTATAAGATATAATAACTCATTATCGTTTTCAAAATAGATTTTTTTATCCATTTTACCCCCTATGTCTTATTGCCTCATATAGTATAATTCCTGCACTAACAGATGCATTTAAAGAATTTACTTTCCCATACATTGGTATTTTAATCAAGGTATCACAATTTTTTTGAACAAGTTGTGATATTCCCTTCCCTTCTGAGCCTACAACTATTGCAATTTTACCTTTATAATTTGCTTCTTTATAATCAATACTACCAGTCAATTCTAATCCATAAACCCAGTATCCTGATTCTTTTAACTCAGAAATTGTTTGATTTAAGTTTGTAACCATCGAAACATCGACGTGTTCAATGGCTCCTGTTGATACTTTTACAACAGTTTCATTAAGTTTAACACTTCTATTTTTAGGAATAATTACTCCATTGCAGCCAGTCGCATCGACACTTCTTAATATCGCTCCTAAATTGTGTGGATCTTCTAAACCATCTAAAATCAAAAATACTACATCTTCTTTATCTTGATTTTTATTAATCAAATCATGTAATTCGACGTATTGATAGTCCTCTACTACCGCAACAATACCACCAGTTTTATCACCATATTCTGAAATAAATGCTTTTTTATTTTTAGATTGAACGAATATCTTTTTAGTTTTAGCTAAATTGATAATTTCATTATCATTTATTGAATCACAAAAAATAATTTTTTCAACTTTTCTTGACCCTTTTAATACTTCTCTTATGGCGTTTTTCCCAAAAACATTCACTGTTTTACTCATTGATTTTTTCCTCCACAATTTTAATAGATAATTCAATAATTTCTCTTAATCTATCAAAATTTTCTTTTAAATACCAATAACCTATCACAGCTTCAAATCCAGTAGATGTTCCATATTCAGCGTAATTTAAATTTTTACGATGATTATGAGGAGCACCATTTCTCCCCCTTTTAAATACATTTAACTCTTCTGCTGTAAAAGTAGAAAGTATACTATCACAAATAATTTGATGAGCATGTGCAGTTACATACATTATGCTCTTTTTTTGTAATTCTTTGTTTTTTGTTATGCCTTTCGATAACAAATATTTTCTTATCATTAATTCATAGTATGCATCACCTACATAAGCAAGATCTGCACCATTCATTAAATGACAATTTGCCTTCAAATCAACCATTAAAGTACTATTCCTTTTTCAGTTATTGTCTTTCTCAATTCATCTGCCAAAGCAAAATCTCTATCATTTCTTGCTTTTTGCCACTTTTGAACTAGTTCTTTTTCTTCAGCATTTAATTTATTAAATTTTGGAACAAGTCCTAATACATAAAACATTTCATCTAATGTTTTTAAATATTTATTTAATAAATCAATATCTTTTTCTTTTTGTCTTAAAATAACATTAATATCTTTTAATACTTGATATAAAACTGTTATCGCATTTGGTGTATTAAAATCATTACCCATTTCACTTAAGAATTCTTCACGATATTTTTCAACATATCCGCATTCCTTAATACTATTAGATAATTCTAAATTGCGATATAAACTAATATAAGTTCTTTCCATTTTTTCCCAATCATTAACTGCTGGTGTCATTAATTCATAAGTGAAATTAATATTTTGACGATAATTGCTTTGTATCAGCATTAATCTACATGCATTATGGTTATATTCATCTAATAATTTTTGAGCACCAACAGTATTTCCTAATGATTTGCTCATCTTTTCATTATTAAAATCAATACGTCCATTATGAATCCAATAATTTGCAATATAATGATTATGTAATGCATAAACTTGAGCAATTTCATTTTCATGATGTGGGAATTTTAAATCATTTCCTCCACCATGAATATCAATTTGACCGCCAAAGATTTTATCAATCATTACACAACATTCAGTATGCCAACCTGGGCGTCCTTTACCAAATGGTGTATCCCATTTAATTCCTTCATCACTTGTTAATTTCCAAAGTACAAAATCTCTTGGATCTTCTTTGTCTGTTTCAACGTCAATTCTAGATCCAACTTCTAAATCATCCAACTTTTGATTACTTAATATTCCATATTTATCAGATGAATGAACTCTAAAATATACATTATCACCAACTTGATAAGCATAATTATGTTTAACCAAATCTTCAATAAATTGAGTAATTTCTTTAATCCATTCAGTTACTCTTGGATGATTATAAACTTCTTCACAATTAAAGTCTTTACATACTTTTAAATATCTTTCAATATATTTTTCTGCTAATTCTTTTTCAGTTAAACCTTCTTCTTTAGCTTTTTTAATGATTTTATCATCAATATCAGTAAAGTTTGACACATATTTCACATTATAACCAAGTGTTTTAAAGAATCTTGCGACCGTATCAAAAAAGACTACAGGTCTTGCATTACCAATATGAATATCATTATAAACTGTTGGTCCACAAACATACATAGATAATTCATTAGGTTTAATAGTTTTAAATGGTTCAATTGAATTAGTTAAAGAATTATATACTTTTATTTCCATAATTAGATACCTCTTTTATTAAAAGAAGGTCACAATTAATTGTGACCTTACAAAACAACTTATTTTGTCGTAACAAATACTCTTCAATTTTACGCAAATAGAAATTAACGTTTTGAGAATTGAGGTGCACGACGAGCTTTTTTAAGACCGTATTTCTTACGTTCTGTAGAACGAGGGTCACGAGTAAGAAGACCAGCCTTCTTTAATGGACCACGGAAATCCGGATTAACTAATAATAAAGCACGGCTAATACCTAAACGAATTGCACCAGCTTGTCCACTGATACCACCACCACATACGTTAACGATAACGTCATATTGTGTGCTAGTTTCAGTAAGTGTTAATGGTTGAAGAACATCTAGACGAACAGCTGCAGATGGAATGTATTCCGCAAAATTACGATCATTAATCACAATTTTACCAGTTCCAGGAACCATTCTTACGCGAGCAACTGAGCTCTTACGACGACCAGTAGCTTGATATTGAACTTTTTCCATATTTCATTCCTCCTATTTAACTCTTGGAAGGCTTACAGGTTGTTGAGCTGCATGTGGATGTTCAGATCCAACATAAACATATAAACGTCTATACATGTCATCTCCTAATTTACCTTTTGGAAGCATTCCGCGAATAGCTTGTTCAACAATTTTTTGTGGTTGTTTAGCAAGCATTTCAGTAGCTGTACGAGTCTTTAAACCACCAGCATATCCGCTGTGGCGATAGTACATCTTCATTGACCATTTACTACCTGTTAAAGCAACTTTTTCTGCATTAACGATAATAACATAGTCACCACCATCAATGTGTGGTGTAAAAGTAGGTTTGTGTTTACCTTTTAAAACGACAGCAACATCAGTAGCCATTCTACCTAATACTAAGTCAGTAGCGTCTACGATGTACCATTTACGTTCAACTGATTCATTTGTTTGCATAAATGTAGTACGCATTTATTTTTCCTCCTAAAATTTTAATTAAAAAATTCTGATTGAATTTGAGTTTTCAGTCCTCTATTCAATCACTAGAGGGCTTATGTGGGTTGTTTTTTCAAATGTATCGTACATATTATACATCAAAAGGCTTTTTTTGTCAAAAGAAAATACTCACTTTTTTCCATTTTTTATATTAAAAAAGAAAAAGGTTGGAATTCCAACCTTTTATATAATTGTTTTCTTATTATATTTTCCTTTTAATGCAGTTATATCAGTGATTGTAATAAAAGCTGCAGGATCTATTTTTTGTATTTCATGAATATAATCATTCATTTCATAACGAGATGCAAATACTTCTAGCATTTTCTTTTCTTTCATGGTATATCCACCAATTGCAGAATAGATAGTTACACCATGATGAAATTTAGTTAAAAGCAATTCTCTTACTTCATCTAATCTTTCAGTTACGATTTCGATTCTAATAAATTGATATATACGGTAGAATCTATCAACTGTCATAAGGGATGATAAGAAACGAACTATTGTAAATAATGCAGTATTAACGCCACCTACAAAGATTGATAATAAAATAATAATCCCGTCATATATAAATGAGAATTTAGTTAAAGAAATACTTCTTTTAACTAATAAAGTATTAGCAATTACATCAATGCCACCGCTAGAACCACCAGATGTTAAACATAAAGCATTTCCAAGTCCACAAATAAACCCACCTAAGAATGCTAGTAACAATCTTACACCAGCATCTGTATTAGCAGCCATATATTTTCCATCTACCATAATTATCGCATCATATTTACTAATTACTTCAAACACTGGGTTAATTCCATGTTGTTGGCTCAACCATTCAAATAGATAAATAAATACCATTTGTAAAGACACTGAAATAATTGTCAATATTGCGAACTTTTTACTAAGATTACGCCAACCAATAATAAATAAAGGAAGATTTAATAAGGGAATAAATAAACTTAGTAACGGAGAAACTTTGCCAAAGATTAAAAATGAAATTAACTGTGAAGTACCAGTTACTCCACCTGCAAAAAATTCTCCAAGGTTCAAAAACCATACTACACCTAGTGAGTATATTAACGTTCCTGCTATCAACTGTAAAGTCATAAAGCAAGTTCTGCGATCAAAAAAACGTTCCTTTTGTTGGGATACAACTTCTGTTTTCATAGAGTCCTCTTATTTAACTTTAACGCCAGAATTAACATTAGAAATTTCGACTAGTTGTAAAGTTTTACCATCACTAGCGCATAGTAACATACCACTTGATTCAACACCTCTAATTTTAGCAGGATTTAAATTTACTACTACTAAAACTTTTTTTCCAATTAAATCTTCTGGTTTATATGTTTCCGCAATTCCTGATACAATTTGTCTAGTTTCTGTTCCAATTTGAACTTGTGAAACCAATAATTTATCTGATTTTTCAACTTTTTTACACTCGATTATTTCCCCAACTCTTAAGTCGAGTTTTTCAAAATCATCAAATGCAACATTTGATTTGAAGTCCATTGGTACTACTTTTGGAGTGTTAACTTCAACTAGTTCTTTTTGAACATCTAAACGTTTAAATAATGGTTGTAAACTACTTACAACATTATTTTTATATTCATAACCAAATGTTAAATTTTCTACGCTCATTTCTTCTTGAATTCCTAAATATTCAATTACTTTAGGACAAGTTTCAATTAATACAGGAGCTAATAAAGTTGATGCTATTCTTAAAGCTTCAGCCAAATGATACATAACACTTTTCAATTCTTCTTGTTTTGCATCATCCTTAGCAAGCACCCAAGGAGCTGTTTCATCAATATATTTATTTGCTCTTGTTACAATTTGCCAAACTTTTGTTAAAGCATTTTGTAAATGGAAAGCACTATATTCTTCTTTAGCAACTACTATAGTATCATTAATTATATCTTCAAAGTCTTTATCAAAAGGAGTAGCTACACTACCTTTTTCGATTTTACCACCAAAGTATTTATTAATCATTGAAATAGTTCTACTAACTAAATTACCTAAGTCATTTGCAAGTTCAGAATTGTATCTTTCAAAGAATCTTTCATATGTAAATAATCCATCATTACCAATTGGTAATTCTTTTACTAAATAATATCTTAAAGCATCAATACCGTATCTTGATGTAACATCATATGGGTATACAACATTACCACGAGATTTTGACATTTTACCATCTTTCATTAAAATCCAACCATGAACGTATAGTTTGAAATTAATCGGAATACCAGCAGCCATTAAGAAAATTGGCCAATATACCGCATGGAAACGTAAAATATCTTTACCAACCAATTGATAGATTTCTTTATTATTAGCCCAATACTTTTGGTATAAAGAATCATCATGTTCATCATAATTAATTGCAGTTAAATAATTAAATAAAGCATCTAACCAAACATAGATAACATGTTTAGGATTACTAGTTACTGGAATTCCCCAACTAAATGAAGTTCTGCTAACACATAAATCTTCAAGACCAGATTCAATAAATGATACTACTTCGTTTCTTCTAGTTTCGGGTTGAATAAAGTCAGGATTAGCTTTAATAAAATCTAATAATTGTTTTTCATATTTTTTTAATCTAAAGAAATAACTTTGTTCAGAAACTTTTCTTGTGGGTTTTCCGCAGTCTGGACAAGTATTATTCTCTCCTAGTTGTGTTTTAGTGAAAAAAGCTTCACAAGCAACACAGTAATCACCAGTATATTCGCTTAAATAAATATCATCACTTGCTAAAAACTTTTCAAACAATTCACTTACTTTAGCCATGTGTCTAGGATCACTTGTTCTAATGAAACCATCATTAGTAACACCTAAATGTTTCCAAAGTCCTAAAGTATGTTCAGCTACATCATCAACAAGTTGTTGAGGAGTCTTTCCTTGTTTTTCAGCTGCTTCTTGGATTTTTAATCCATGTTCATCCATGCCTGTAAGATAATAAGTTTCTTTTCCTTCTAATCTTTTATATCTTGCTAGAGTATCAGCTGCAATTGTAGTATATGCATTACCAACATGAACATAACCACTAGCATAATAAATTGGAGTAGTAATATAACAATTCTTACACATAATAATTCTCCTTTTTAGAAAAAAAACATTGAAGTTAAATTTAACTAAAATGCTTTTTTAAGTAATTTTTTTCGATTAATAAGTATGCATTCTTTGCGGCATTAGTCGCAAATTCAGCATATGATTCTATTTGACTTTCAGTTCCTACAACATCCGAAATAGCACGTATAATGCACCAATTAATATGATATTTTTCACAAATATCTGCAATAGCATATGATTCCATATCTACAGCCATTATTTCAGTTTCTTCGAAATACTCTTCAAATATTGCATCTAATTTATTTCTGTCACCCGCAAAAGTATCAGAACTCATTATTAAACCATAATAAACATTATCAGCTTTTTCTAATTGTATATTATTTTCAATAAATCTTCTATTTGCATCAAAAGTACCGAATGGAATTCCATCTAAACGCATGTCGATATCATAACAACCCACTTTATTAACAACTAAAATATCTAAAGGTTTAAGGTTTTTATCATATCCACCCGCAATTCCACTATTAATAACTAAATTAGGATTAAAATGTTCAATTAATAAAGTTGTTACGACTGCTGCAGCCATTTTTCCAATACCTGATTTAACAATAACCACTTTATTTTCATTTATTAATCCTTCTATAAAGTCATAACCCATAATACTATGGGTTCTTTTTTCTTTTAGAGATTCATAATAGAATTGTAATTCTTTATCTAGTGCGCATATTATCGCAATCATTATTTGATTTCTTCAGTGCTAATTTCTAAAATTTTAGCCCAGAATTCTTCCCCTTCTTCAGGTTTAACATACACTTGTTCACCAACGCCATGGTTAATAATTGCACGTCCTAAAGGGCATTCATTAGAAATTAATTGTTGTAATGGGTCAGCTTCTAGTGTACCAACAATTTTATATACTTGAACTGGATCATCATCATCTTCTAAACCGATAAATTCAACTTTAACCCATTTACCAAGGTTATTAGCTTCATCACCGATTAATTCATAGTTCTTTAAAATATTTTCAATAACCGCTATTCTTCCTGCAATCTTAGATTGTTCATCACGAGCAGCATCATAGTCAGCATTTTCTGATAAGTCCCCTTGTGCACGAGCTTCTTGTAAAGCACGAATATTTTCTACACGAGCAACCTCAGTTAAGTGTTTTAATTCTTCTTGTAGGTTCTTTAAACCTTCTTGAGTTAATGTATATTTTTGATTCATAGTTATACCTCACCTATTTTACAATGTATTTTATCAAATTTTATTTATTTTTGCAAGAGATACAAACTTTATTTTTTAATAACTCTTATTAAGTCTCCATAACTTACTTCAATTGGCATATTAATCCAAAACTTTTGAAGTGGATGACGAGCTATTTCAAACTCTTCATTTGTATCAAAGTCAATCATTTTTTCTATTTGTAAATAGTTACTAGATAAATTTGGTCCAAATACTTCAATTTGATCATTCACAACCAAATAATTACGTTGTTCGACTAAAGCCATTTGTAATTCTTTATCATATTCTAAGACAAATGCCGCATATTCTTGAGTTGGAATTTCTGATCTATTATCATACAATTGACCATCACTATCCGGAATGCCTTTAAAGAAGCCAACGTTTGTTATTCTATTTTCAGCTTTTCCAATTTCAGAAATTATGTAATTAACATAATCTGGTTTAAGAACGCCAGTTTCATAATATTTATCGATCAACATACGATATGCTCTCACAACACATGCAAGATAATATACCGATTTCATTCTTCCTTCTATCTTTAAAGATGCTATACCTGCATCAATTAAAGCTGGAATATATTCAACTGCCATCAAGTCTTTAGAGCCAATATTATAAGTTTTTGGTAATATTTCTCCATTTTTAACAAGCGAATAATTCCATCTACAAGAGTGTGCACAACCGCCTCTATTAGCATCTCTATTAGTCATATGGTTACTTAAAACACAGTGTCCTGAATAACTTGAACACATTCCACCATGAATAAATACTTCTAATTCAACATCAGTATTTTGGCTAATATGAATCATTTCATCCATACTAACTTCTCTAGCAAGCACCACTCTAGTCGCGCCCTTTTCTTTATAATAGTTAATTGTATCAATATTAGTTGTTGATTTTTGAGTAGAAACGTGAACTTCTAGTTTAGGAGATATTTCCTTTGCTCTTTTCATTATATATAAACTTGAAACAATAATCGCATCAACGTTAACATCTTCTAAATCTTTTAAATATTCATCTAATCCCGTAAAGTCATTTTCATGTGGGATTATATTCATTGTTACATAAACTTTTTTATTTCTTTCGTGGGCGAATTCAACCAATTCTTTAATCTCAGGAATATTAAAATTAGAAGCTCTTGCTCTTAAACTAAAAGCTTTACCACCAACATATACAGCATCAGCACCATACATTAACGCAATTTTAGCTTTTTCTAAATTACCCGCAGGGGCCAACAACTCTATTTTAGCCACGTTCTTTCACCCCTTTTGTTAAAATACTTTCTTCATACAATAATCCTTTGTTAGTATCTATCGGAAATTCTTTAATAATTTTTTCTAATTTTTCATAATCACCATTGATTATCGCTTCGTTGTATGCATGAACTATTTTAACAACATTTTCATATTCTAGATCGAATGTTTTTAATAAAATATTTTTACTTAACTCTTTTAATTCACTTGCTAAATAATAATAACCATTTAAGTAGATCTTTGTTCCCTCATCTTCTACTATTGGATACATTTCATTTCTAAATTCTTCAATAATATGATATCTACCATTAAAATAGTCAGTTTTTCGATATTTAAAATAATTACTTAAAAGTCTTCTTCTAGAATGGAAGATTTCCCAAGTGCCAAAACCAATTATGAAAGATCCATCTTTTTGATTGAATGCTTTTAATTCTTCAAATGATAACTCAGGTGATACAACTACATAAGTATTTTCTTCTTTCACAATATCAAAATCATATAAATTAGTTACATAAGTAGTAGAGTAATAAATTCTTTTTTCAATAGGTACCATATTCATAATTGCTAAATCATTATACATTACGAAATCTACTTCATTTAAATAATCTAATATTTCTTTTGTTTCAGCTAAATCTTGATCATGAAAAATATTAGTAGCATCTAATATTACTATCTTTTTATTTTGATGAACTTCTTTAACAAATTCTAATACTTTTTCTTTGGGAAACTTAACAAAGACTTCACTACTAATTTTATCAGTTCCAATCAAAAAGCCATCAGTATCTATACACTTAAGAAGTTTTAAATCATTTACTTCTACTATTAACATCTTCTTACACTTATGGCTAAGCCATCCCCTTCTTCAAAAAAAGTAGTTACGTACTCATCATTTTCTTTTAACCATTTAACAAATTCATTGATCTTTCTAACCAAAGATCTTAAATTTCTAGAGATATTTTCGTCATTAATTGATATCCCATGAAACAAAATATTGTCTACTATTATAATACCATCTGGCTTCAATAATGGTGAAAAACGTTCAAAAAACTTCCGTGATTGAGCTTTTGCGGCATCAATGAATAATAAGTCATAATCACTTGAAAAGTTTGAAATTTCGACTTCCAAAGCATCTCCAAAATGCACATTAATGGTGTTTTCTTTATTACATTTCTTTATATTACTAATTGCTTCATTATACATTTCTGGATTTCTTTCAATAGTATCAATACAAACTACACTATCATTCATACTAAAACATAATGAAGAATAACCTACAGCTGTACCAACTTCTAATATCTTCTTCACTTTTTTTTCTTTTATTATATTATTGATATAATTTAAAGATGCATCTTGAATAATAGGAACATTATTTCTTAAAGCAACTTCTTTAATTTTACTAATCATATTATCACCTATTGATATTATACACTAATATGCCTATTTTTTCAAACAAATAAAAAGAAAGAATACTTTTTGTATTCTTTCCTAGGGGGGGCGTAATTGATAGTATTTATAAATTATTCTTATTTATTTAAGAATCGAACAATTTCTTTATATTTGCCTAACTCATATGCAATATAAAAGAACTCTTTTATTAAAACATTATAAATAAAAACAGGCAAATCATTACTAGTGAGAACATTCTTTAAATAAACAAATAAATGCCCGTAACTGTATTGTTCTAATTTTAATTTTAAATACTCTAATAATCGACTATAAAAACCATAATTCTTAACAGTATATTCTCTTAAAACCTTTAAGTATTCATATGACTTACTCATATTTTGAATCTTATCTACAGCAAGACCCAATAAAGCCATTAATTCTTGTCCCAATTCTTTACCATTAAGATTATTATATACTTCTTCATATTTTTTGTGGATAATCAAATGAACATTATAATAATATTCAAATAAATCATAATTACTTTTGTTTATTGTCTCTTTAACTAATTTAAAATGTTCTTCCATATCTTCTAAAGCATTTTTACTTCTTAAACATAGTTCTTGTAATTGACACTTTTCTATTACCCTTGGAATAACAATAGAATAATCACTATTTTTAATTTTTTGAAAATAATAATGGAAATTAATACCATCACCAATAATATAATAATAATTTGTTAAAGAATTAAGATAAGCAATTTTTAATAATTCATTATCAAAATTACTATATTTTAAACTTCCAATCCCTTCAGCTACTTGTTTAATAGCACCACATTTAAAATAGTATTCAGTAGTTAAATAAGCAAATATTTGTAATTCTTCATCAAGTAATGTATTTCTAATCATTTCAATCTTTTTGATAGTATTTTTAGCTTCTTTTAAATGATTCTCCATTAAACTATAAAATAAAACTAACAACTCTATTTCAGTCTCACAATATGTTTTATCATCAACCAACAAATTTACTTTATTTTTGATAAACTCTTTATCATTATTTAAATAAGCTTTAATAATTTCTTGATAAATAGGAACATTTCTACTTTCTAAAACTTTTTCATAATTCAATTCTAACTTTTCAAACAATAAACTAAAATAAGTAGCATCTACCTCAACTTGACAATTTTCAATTTTACTTAAGTAACTTGTGCTACAAATACCTTCACTTACAGATTCTAAAGTTAATCCTAACTCCAATCTTCTTCTTTTCAAAAACTTAGCTAGTTTATTACTTTCTTCTTTTACTAAATTATTGTATTTTTCTTCTAATGTTTTGTTTAATTTTTTCATATAACTAATTCTTCCCCTTCTGATAATATTATATCATTTAATAATTTGAATGTAAAGTTCGAAAAAACAGGAAAAAAAGAACAAAAAAGCTACTATTTCTATAAAAATAGTAGCTTTTTTATCAAAACTATTCATATACAGTCGAATATTGTTTAAGTTCTTTTTGAACCTTCTTCGAATTCGGAACAAATAAGTCAAAAACTTTATAAAATTCCTTAGTATGATTAGCTTGTATTAAATGAGTTAATTCATGGTAAATAACACATTCTATCAATCTTAGCGGAACATGTATTAAAGAAGTGTTTAAAATAATCATATTTTTGTGAACATAACAACATCCCCATCTAGACTTATATCTTCTGTAAGCTAGCTTTGGATAACTCTTTAGTAAATGTTTCATATTATTAAAACATTTATCTAATAATATATTGAATACATCTTCTATTTGACTTTTTAAGAAGTTTAATACTAATTTTCTATTATATTCATAAGTATTATTCTTTGTATGTATTACTAAATATTTTCCTTCAATAAATACTTCATTTTTCGGATATTCTACAACATGGAGAATATATTCTTCCCCTAAAAATAAATATCTTTCGTTATTTTTATATTCCCTTTTTGGATGATACTTTTCTAAGTATTTTTCTTCAATCCATTTTATGTGATTTTCAACAAACTCGTTTATTACAGTACTACTCATTAAAGGATGATACAAAATATTTACTATTGCTTCATCTTTTATACTTATAGTAATTTTTCTTTTTTTAGACTTACTAGTTCTTACCCTATATGGAATACCCCTAATATCCAATGCTTTTATTTTCATAGATATGGCTCATACAATTCATAAATTTTTTTTGTCATATCTTGAATAGTAATATCATTACTATCAATTACCCAATCTGCGATTGATTCTAGTTCTTTATTAAAAATCAAATCATCATTATCAATTCTTAATTTAATTTGATCTTTTAAGTCCCCTCTTTCAATCATTCTCTTTATACGATATTCAATAGGTGTTCTCAAGTAACACACTTTAACCTTATCTGGAACTTTTTGTAAATACTTTTTTACACCACTCGGTTCTAATATAACCACTTTATTATCTGCTAAATCTTCATATGCAGTACCATAATAATTTTGATTATATTCAACATACTCTAAAAAGAAATTTTCTTTGATTTTTTCTTCAAATTCTTCTTTACTAATAAAATGGTAATCAACCCCTTTTACTTCATGAATACGCATAGGTCTTGAAGTATAAGTTACTAGTTTTTTCATACCATATTCACTTATTAGTAATTTTACTGCTTCAGTTTTTCCTGAAGCACTTGGCCCTACTAATACTAACATGTTATTTACCAACTTTCTTTTATAGTGTCTAAATTATATCACATTTAATTTTATAATATATTGTTTTAAATAAAAAAGAGTTAGGAAACGAAAAATTCGTTTCTAACTCTTTATTTTATTATTGCATATTCCAATACTTCATCAATTGTTTTAACTGGAATAATATTTAATGCTGATTTTACAGAATCAGGTACTTCATCTAAGTCCTTAACATTTTCAGATGGAATTAGAATAGTATTTAATCCACTTCTATGAGCAGCAATTGATTTTTCTCTTAAACCACCAATTGGTAAAACTCTGCCTCTTAAAGTAATTTCTCCAGTCATACCAAGATCATGATGAACTTTTTTAAGAGTTAAAGCAGATACTAAAGCGGTTGCGATAGTAACACCTGCAGATGGACCATCCTTTGGAATTGCGCCTTCAGGAACATGAATATGAATATCATTTTCTTTAAAAATAGTAGAATCTATATTGAATCTTTCTGCATTGCTCTTAACATAACTTAGAGCCGCTTGAGCAGATTCTCTCATGACTTCACCTAGCTTACCAGTAAGCACTAAATGACCACCACCACTATAGTAAGCAACTTCAACATCTAAAGTGTCGCCTCCATATTCCGTATAAGCAAGACCCGTAACAACGCCAACTTGGTCTACTTCGGAAATTTTACTATTAGTAAATTTAGGTTTTCCTAAAATATCACTTAAATTATTTGCATCTACATGGAATGATTCAACCTTTTCCATTAACATTTTTTTAATTACTTTACGAATAATTGAACCAATATTTCTTTCTAATTCACGAACACCTGTTTCTCTAGTATATTCTTGAATAATTGTATAAATTGCTTGATCACTAATTGTTAAAGCATTTTCGTCAATACCATGTAACTTCATTTGTTTTTTAACCAAGTGTCTTTTAGCAATTTCAAATTTTTCATATTCAGTATAACTAGACAATTCAACAATTTCCATACGATCTCTTAAAGGTGCCGGAATATTACCAATATAATTAGCTGTACATACAAAGAATACTTTAGATAAATCAAATGATACTTCTAAATAATGATCACTAAAGAATTTATTTTGTTCAGGATCCAATACTTCAAGCAATGCACTTGTTGGATCTCCTTTATAATCACTACTTAATTTATCAATTTCATCAAGTAAAAAAACCGGATTGTTAGTTTTTGCTTTTTGTAAGCCTTGTAATATACGCCCAGGTAATGCTCCAATGTAAGTTCTTCTATGTCCTCTAATTTCAGCTTCATCTCTTACACCACCAAGCGATTCTTTAACAAACTCTTTATTAAGAGCTTTCGCGATTGATTTAGCAAGACTTGTTTTACCAACCCCTGGAGGGCCAACCAAACATAAAATTGATTGAGGATTACACTTATTTAGAATTTTAACAGCTAGATATTCTAAAATACGGTCCTTAACTTTATCTAAACCATAATGATCTTTATCTAATTCTTCTTTGGCTTTATTGATATCTTCTGAATCTACAGATTCTTTATTCCAAGGTAAACTTACCAAGAAATCTAAATAAGTTCTAATAATACCAGTTTCAGCAGAATTGAAACTTGAAGAACGATATCTGTTTAATTCTTTTAAAGCAACTTCTTCAACTTCTTTAGGCATACCAGCTTCTAGTATTAAACTACGTAGTTTTTCCGCATCTTCATCTTTTTTAGCAGAATCACCTAATTCATTTTGAATAGCTTTCATTTTTTCCCTTAAATAGAATTCTTTTTGATTTTCATTAATACTTTGTTTTACATCATTATCAATTTTACTTTCAATTTCTGAATAAAACTTTTGAAGATTAAGTTCTGATAAAATTAATTTTAATCTCTCTGATAAGATTAAACAATTTAAACATTCAATCTTTTTTGCATATGGAATCTTTAAAATACTAGCAAGTAAATTAGATAATTTTTCAGGATCAGTTTCAGTAATTACACGATTAATTAAGTCTTTATTATCAAAAGGTAATTCATTACGATCAACCGATAACTCTTTTTGAATCAAGTTAAATAATGGTTGAATTTCTTCTTCATTACCTCGAGTAGTAATGTTTGTTTGAACATTTAAAATAAGTGCAGGCTTTTCACTTACGACTTCTTTAATTAATACTCTTTCTTCAAAACTAATTTTAACTCTTCTTTGATTACCAGGCATTGCCATATTAATCAATATTCTACTCTTAATACCAATATGTTGGAAACCATCTAAAACATAGTCAGATTTATTATTCATTACTGGTATTAGTACAACAACAGTATTTTGATATTGTTCAGCAAGTTTTAATCCATCAGTAGCTCTTTTGCTAGATAAATCTAAACGAACTTCGGAGTTAGGGAACGGAATAAGTTCATCAATAACTATTGCGGGTAATTCCATAATATTCATTTCTTGCTTTTCCATATTATACCTCCTATATTTTTATTTTTTGGTAATTCAAGTGATCCTCTATTGTTTCTTTAGTAATTATATAATCATAATTTTCTTGATTATTTGAACTTTCAAACATAATATCAATCATTATATCTTCAAGTATTCTTTTTAGGCTTCTAGCTCCTCCTTGAGTATTATAAGCCATATAAGCGATACGTCTAATTGCTTCTTCATCAAATTTTAGTTTAACATTATCAACTAATAATAACTTTTGATATTGTGCAATTATTCCATTATCAGGTAATAATAAGATTTCTTTTAATTCCTTTTCAGTTAATAAGTCCATTTGAATAACATTAGGTAGTCTTCCGAGTAATTCTGGAATAATCCCATATTTAATTAAGTTATCACAAATAGATTCTTCAATAACTTGATCTTTTTTATGAAATCCTATCGTTTTGGTAATCTTAGTTTTTTCCAATCCATCGAATGCTCCAGCACAGATAAATAGCACATTGGTTGTATCAAAAGTTATATATTCTTGATATGGGTGTTTTCTCCCACCTTGTGGAGGAATATTAATAACATTTCCCTCAATAATCTTCAATAAAGAATTTTGAACACCCTCACCAGAGACATCTCTAGTTATCGAAACATTCTCACCTTTTCTAGCCAGTTTATCGATTTCATCAATAAATACAATTCCCTTTTCAGCCAATCCTTTATCATAATTAGCATTTTGAAGAAGTCTCAACAGAATATTTTCAACATCTTCTCCAACATATCCTGCTTCTGTATAAACAGTTGCATCAACTATCGCAAAAGGAAGTTTTAGAATCTTAGCTAAATTTTTAGCAAGGAGTGTTTTTCCGCTACCTGTTGGTCCAATTAATAAAACATTAGCTTTCTCAACATCAAGTTTATGTTTTACTCTTTTTAAATGATTCACAACAGCTACCGATAACATCTTTTTTGCTTTATCTTGTCCTATTACAAACTTATTTAATTCCTGATAAATTTCTATTGGCGTAAGATCATTTATTTCAATTTCCTCTTCTTTTCCAATATTAATTATATCATAATACAATTCAATACAATTTTCGCATATTATAGAGTTATCAAGACCTAATAATACATTAGGTCTTGAGTAATTATTTCCACAAAAGGAACACATGAATTGTTCTAAAGCATTATTATTATTCATATTTCACCATCCTCTTATATTATGGTAAAAATATGGTTTTTTTATGCTTTAACAATTATTTATTATTCAGCTTCTTTTACAGTTTTAGCTTTTGGACCATTATTTTTCTTTAATAATTCAACAGCTAAGTCTTTTTGAATATGATAAGCAACTGTATCTTCTGGAATAGCTTGTTTTGCTTGTTCAACAGTTACATTATTAGCTTTAGCAATTTCTTCATATTCTTTTTCAATTGCTGAAGGTTTTACTTTTAATTCTTCAGCTTTGATTACTGATTCAATAATTAAGTCTAATTTAATTTGATTAGCAGCTTGTTCTTTAATTCTAGCTTGGAAAGATTCTAAATCTAAACCTTGGAATTGTAAGAACATTTCAAATGGGATATTATATTGTTTTGCTTGATTACGATATTTTTCTTCGTTTTCTTTAGCATAGTTTTCAATCATTGCATTTGGAACTTCTACAGGGTTTGCTTCTAATAAAGCAGCAAATAATTTTTGAAGATAATCTTCTTCATATTCACGAGCTTTAGCATCTTTTAAAGCTTTTTCAGTATGTGCACGATATTCTTCAACTGTTGTAACACCTTCAATTTCAAGTTCCGCAACAAATTCATCATTTAATTCAGGGAATGATTTTGTTTTAACTTCATGAACAGTGATTTTAAATGTTGCAGCTTTTCCAGCTAAATCAGCATGATAATTTTCAGGGAATGTTACATGAACTTCAGTTTCTTGTTCCGCAACACAACCAACTAATTGTTCTTCAAAACCAGGAATGAAAGATCCACTACCTAATTCTAATTCATAGTTTTCAGCTTTACCACCATCGAAAGCCACACCATCAGTGAAACCTTCAAAGTCGATAACAACGATATCACCAAGTTCAGCAGCACCATCTTTTAAAACATTTTCGCCTTTTTTCTTTAATTCATCTTGAATTTTTGCTTCAACTTCTTTTTTAGTTACACGTTTAGAAATAGTATCAAATACTAAACCTTTATATTGAGTAAGTTCAGCTTCCGGAACTACATCAACAACTGCAGTGTATGTAAAACCTTTGTCATGAGCAACTTCTGCGAAGTCTAAATCAATTTTTGGATAATCAACAACACTAAGTTTATGTTCAACTACTGCTTCACGATAAGTTTCATTGATTGCATGATTAACAGCTTCTTCATATAATGGTTCATAACCAAAACGTGAAACGAACACTTTAAATGGAATTTTTCCTGGACGGAAACCATCAAGTTTAACATTTTTAGTAGCTTCTGGGAAAGCAGCTTGAATTGCATGTTCAAATTGTTCTTTAGTTACTTCAATAGTTAATTTAACTTGACTTTTTGATATTTTTTCTAATGTACTCATAATTAAATTCTCCTTATTTTTAAATCTATATTATTATACATCATTTTGATGATAATTGCAAATATTAAACTTTTATTATTCATTTTTTAAAAACCAATTTATCGTTTTTTCTATTACTTTTTCGAAATTTGTATCTTTTAACCCCAAATCATTCTTTGCTAAACTACTATCAAAAGTCTTTTTTTCATTAATTGTTTTGATAGTAAATTTCGTAAAAATTGGTTTTTCTTTTGTAATCTTATAATATATCGGCATAAATAAAAGCCCAAATTTAACAAGAAATAATGGAATATGAATAATTACTCCCTTTTTGTTTAAAACTTTAAAAATGGCCTTAAAAAGGCTTGAAACATTAACATCTACACCAGTTAATAAATAAATAGGTTTTGCATCAACAATACTAGCATTGTAAATTGCTTCTACTAAATTATCAACATCAATAAAATTATAATGACCTTTAGTACTTAAAGCAATCTTCTTCTTAATTTGTTTTTTAATTACTCCCCCTTGAGAAGAAATCTTATAATCATTAACGCCTATTACACAAGATGGACATAATATACAACCATTAATTAATCCCATATTAATGGCTTTTAAAACATAGTCACTTGCCATAGCTTTACTAATTCCATAGTAACTATCCATACCATCTAATGAAAATTCAATTGGTTCTTTAAGAATTCCCGTACCATTTAAAGCATCAGTACTGCTAATATAGATAAACTTCCAAACTTTTTTCTTAATACACACTTGTACCAAATCAATTGTTGCCCAAACATTAACATTCATTAAATCATCTACAAGCTTATTAGTTACATCAATTAAACCAGCACTATGAATAACAATACTATTCTCTTCTATAACACTTTCTAAAAAATTAATATCTGTAATATCTCCTACAACCTTTTCACAATCAAGACTTTCAATAGCTTTATCTTTTAAATTTCTAACAAGAATTTTAACATCAATTCCCTTAGATAAAAGTAATCTTACTAAATTATTCCCAATATGCCCTGTTGCACCTGTAATAATATATTTCATAGGTTTCCTCTTTACTTTTAGTTAAAATTATTGTATAATAATACTCAAGGAGAACGATTTATGTCAAACTTTCACGAAAGACTAAAATTATTAATAAAACAAAATAACTGTAAATACTTGAGTATTGAACAAGCAACTGGTATCAAACATTACACGATCAGCACTTATGTCAACGGTACTGTAGAACCAGATGTAGAATCAATTATTAAACTTTCTAAATATTTCAATGTTTCCTCAGATTATTTAGTTGGTCATATCGATACTATTTATCCTAAACACGTAAACGACATCTATGAAAAATTAAAAACTCTTGTTTTGGAAGATATTGAAGGATTTAGAAAAGAATTAATTAAATTCAAAAATTCTAATAAACATTATATCACAAAATAAAAAATAAACCGATTAAAGTACAAATATCTCGTATCTAATCGGTTTTTTTATTACTCTTCTATTGTTTTTCCAAGTCCAACTGCTTCATCAACAGGTAAGCTAAATGCAATACCTTGTCCTGGAGTACTTAGTCCTACTTTTTCATAAATAGCTTTTAAAACACTATCTTTAATTTCTTTTTTCACAATAATCATAACAATCTCTTTTTCAGAGCTAATCGAAATACCAAAGAACTTTTCGGCCTCTAAGTTTGCAGTTCCACGAGCATTAATCACTGTACCCCCAGTAGCCCCACATGCTTTAACAGCTTCCATTACTTCTTCAGAATAACCTGAATTGATTATCGCAAAAACCATTTCATAACCTTTACTCATTTTGGTCACCTCGTTTTTTTCTGTTATTGATCATAAATTGATATAGGGATAAACCAATTACTGATGAAATTGGAATAGCTGTCGCAACCCCTTTACCATTTCTAATTGTTTTAAACTTTTCTTCTAGTGTTTGCATAACTTCTTTTACAAGATCACTTCTTACAACACTAAAGATAATTCCTTTTTCATTATTTAAACCAAACATTTCTAGCATTTGGGTATTTGCGGTACCTTCACCATATAATACCATTTGTAAATTTGATTCAAATTGAGAAATAACATCTGTATAAAACTCTGTTTTATTACGATCAACAATAGTTATAATTAACTTTGCTTTTTTAATTGATGAATTATTTTTTGTAGTCATATTTTCACCTACATAAAGCTGATGATTTGTTCATCATCATCATCTAAAATTCTCTTCATTGCAATTGTTTCTTTAACTTTATTTTGAACAATTGCTTTAAAACCTAACAATTGAATTGTAATTAATGGTGTCATAGCAATTAATGCGACAATACCAAATGCATGGCTTAAAATACCTGTTGGTTGAACAATACTACATGCACCAATTGCAAATGGCAAAATGAATGTTGAAGACATTGGTCCTGATGCAACACCCCCTGAGTCAAAGGCAATTGCTGTATAAATTCTAGGAACAAACATTGTTAAACCCAAAGATATAAAATAGCCTGGAATTACAATATACATCAAATTAAGACTTGGAATACAAATTCTTAGCATTGATAAAGCAATAGAAATACCAACCCCTATACTTAAACCAATTGTCATTGATTTTTTAGTGATATAACCACCTGTTGTTTCTTCAACTTGTTTCTTTAAAACATGGACTGCAGGTTCGGCTAATACAACAAGCATTCCCATTACAAAACCAATTGGAACTAATAACCATTTATTAGTATCACCAATTTGAGCACCGATTTTAAAACCAATATGCATATAACCAACATTTACTGCTGTTAAGAACATTACTAAACCAATGTATGTATAAAGAATACCGATAAAGATTTTCTTTAATTTACTAGTAGGAATTCTTAAAAATAAAAATTGACATACTAAGAAAAAGGCAACAACTAGCCCTAAAGCAATCCCAACATCTTTCATATGATGCAATAATGATAACCAAATATTTCCTACAATATAATCACTTTCTGTTGGTAAATAATTTAAATTACCATTAGAAAATACACTCAATAATAATACTACAACAATTGGTCCAATTGAGCATAATGCAACAATACCAAAGCTATTTTCTTGGAAATTCTTTCCACTTAAAATATGTGCGATACCAACACATAGAGCCATCAAGAAAGGCACTGTAATTGGTCCAGTAGTAACCCCACCAGAATCAAAACCAAGTGGTAAAAGTACTTCTTTTCCATTCAACGTAACAAGCAATGCAAGAGCAAATGCAAGCATATAAAATAGAATTAAAAGACTTGATAAAGACTTTTTAAAGACAATTCTTAAAATGCCGATTGCTAAAAATAAACCAACACCAATTGCTATCCCAACTTTTAAAGTCGTACTATTAATTACTGAAGATACTTGTTCTGCAAGAACTCCAAGATCAGGTTCAGCAATTGTAATTAAAAATCCAAGTACAAAAGATACAAAGATTAATAAACCTAATTTTCTTTTTTTCGCAAGCCCACTACCAATATTAGTAGCCATTGGCGACATTGATAAATCCGCACCAATATTAAATAATGCTATACCAACAATTAAAAAAATTGTTGAAACTAAGAAAATAATTAACTCATTAGTACCTATTGTTATTAAAGGAGTAAATGATAAAACAAGTACTATAGCAACTATCGGAAGCACTGATAAGGCAGCTTCTTTGATTTTTTCAAGTAATACTTTCATATTTTTCCTCCTTTGCTATTTTGTATATTTTACCATAAAACCCCATTTTTTTCAAATTTAAGGCTAAACTTTTTATAAGTCAATGATTCCATCACTTTCTACTTCTACTATATCATCAAGTTTAATTACTTTATCAACAATTATAATCTCTCTATTAATATTATCAATTTTAGCAATCATTCCTTCTAACTTAACATAACCATCAATTTCATAATATGTAATTTTAGCCATTTTTCCTTTTTCTAGTTGATTGTATCTAAACGATAATTTCTCTAATTCATCACTTGTTAACTCTCTTCTTGGAGTAATAATTTTCTCTTTTATACGAACTAAATCATAAAAACCTCTTAAAGAATTAAAAGGTAGAAACTGTTTAGCTCGATCAACACGTCTCATCTTCTCCGCTATTATGACCTCCAACTAATTTATTTCTTTTCATTGTTGTTGCTTTTTCTTGTAAATCCATACCTTTAACAATACTATTTTTACCAAATCTTTTTTTAATATCAAGAATCGTTTTTTGCATTTTTAACTCTTTTTCTTCTTTTTCAATATCTGTAAAAAGATCAAAAGTACGATTTTCTTCACTCACAACATTATTAAACCCCACAGCAATTCTTCTAATTGGATACTCTTTATTAGTTGTCTTTTTAAACAAATTAATAAAATATTCCATTAGTTTTTCTCGACTAGATGTATATCCATCAAGAGTTAGCATTCCACCAGTTGGCTTAATAACATCTTTGGAATAACCAATACTCAAACTTATGCAATTAGTTACTAGTGCTTTTTCGACTAATTCTAATGAATTAATATCTACCATTTCTTTTAAGACAATAAAGGCATCGTTATAGTTATAATCTTCAAATAAGATTTGGGAATTTGATAAAGAATTACTTTTAGACTTGTATGAATGAATATCTTTCATTGTACAAGTCTCTCTTCCCCAAGCATGATCAATTAATAATTCCGCATTTATTCCAAACTCTTTATAGAGTTTTTCTTCTTTCATTAAAGTAATTCCATATAAGTCAAATATCCCATAACTCTTAAGTCTTGCGGCTATTCCTCTTCCTATATTCCAAATATCAGTGATTGGTTGATGATACCAAATGGTTTCTTTAAACAATTCTTCATCTAAATAGCCCATATAATCACTTGATTTTTTTGCGGTAATATCTAGTGCCACTTTTGCTAAAAAGAGATTTGTCCCAATTCCACAAGTTGCGGTCAAACCAGTACCTTGATATATAGCATCAAGTAACATCTTACCCATTTCTTTAGGTGTTTTATTATATAATTTTAAATACTTTGTTATATCTAAAAAACATTCATCAATTGAATATACATGAATATCTTCAGCTGCAACATATTTTAAATAAATACTATAAATCTCTGCAGATACTTCCATATACTTTTTCATTCTAGGAAGTGCTGTAATATATTCGACATTTTTGGGAATTTCAAAAATTCGACAACGATTCTTAATTCCCATCTTCTTCATATTAGGTGTAATTGCTAAACAAATAGCTCCATTTCCACGACTTGGATCAGCTACTACTAAATTTGCTTTCATCGGATCAAGCCCACGTGATACACATTCAACAGATGCATAAAAGCTTTTTAAGTCAATACATAAATAATAATTCATAAATGGTATCACCTCACTTTTAATTAATTATACCATAATATTTCAAAATAACAAGTAATAAATCAATAAAAAATGAGGTAAAAATTACCTCATCTTTTTACTTTTTCACAAACTGATTACAGCTCTTTTCATACTCGTAATCAATTGTTTTTAGGATACTTATAATCTCTTCAACACTCATATCTAACTTATCACTAAGATCATCTAAATCTCTACAACAATCTCTTAATTTACAATTAGCCATTGATAATAATATATTTGGATCTTTTACCATACTATTCTCCCTTATGAATACATTCAATTGATAAGATTGCAGATTGTTTTAGAAAAGCTTGATATTTTTCCAAATCTTCTTTTTTTAAATCTTTCGTAATAATATCTATCCATTCACTTTCTGCTTTAATTAAAACATCATAAACTTCTTTTAATTTATCTGTTGGATATAATTCACATATTCTTCTGTCTTCAGTACTAATCTTCTTAATAATGTATTCTTTTTCTTCTAAGAAATCAATTATTCTAGTAGTATTTGAAGGATGAATATGAACCATATTCTTAATCTTATCTCTGGTAATTCCTGGATGTTCAATAATCTTTTTGATAAAAACACGGTGACAACTATATAAACCAAATGGTTCTAATACTTTATCAATATAAACATTTGCATGTTTAGAAATGATATTAAAATATCTAAATAATTCATCCATAAGACACCTATGATTCTAATAATTCTTGATTTAAAAATTTAATATTAGATTCTCTAAATTGTAAACTATAAAGCTTTGCGTAAATACCATCTAAATCAATTAATTCTTCATGTGTACCTTGTTCTTTAATAATTCCATTTGCTATAACAATGATTTCATCAGCAGTTTTAATTGTTGATAAACGATGGGCAACGATTAAAGTAGTTCTACCTTTACATAATTCATCTAAAGCACTTTGAATTAAAATTTCTGTTGTATTATCAAGAGCACTTGAAGCTTCATCTAAAATCAAAATAGCAGGATTTTTTAAGAATACTCTTGCGATACTTAATCTTTGTTTTTGACCACCAGATAGTTTAACACCACGTTCACCGATTTGTGTTTCATAACCATCTGGAAGTGTCATAACATAATCATGAATATTCGCTTTTTTAGCTGCATCTATTATTTCTTCTTCAGTCGCATCAAGTCTACCGTATAAGATATTCTCACGAATAGTACCATTAAATAAGAAAACATCTTGTTGAACAATCCCAATATTTTTTCTTAAAGAGTCTAATCTAACATTATTAATATTTTGTCCATCAATTAAAATTTCACCTTCACTAATTCTATAAAAGTTAGGTATCAAATGACAAATTGTTGTCTTTCCTCCACCACTAGGCCCTACTAAAGCTAACTTTTTACCAGGTTGAATTTTTAAATTAATATTCTTTAAAATCTCTTTTTGTTCATTATATTGGAAATTAACATTTTTAAACTCAATAGCTCCAGCACTTACAACTAGATTTGGATTAGCAGGATCATCAAACTCTTCTTCTTCCGCCATAATTTCCATAAATCTTCTAAACCCTGTAGTTCCATCTTGTAGCTGTTCCATAAAGGCAATTAAAGTTTGTACAGGACTTATAAATAAACTAATACTAATAATAAACGCAGTATAATCAGCTAAAGCCAATCCCCAATATCTAATCGCAAATCCACCTGCCACTAAGATAAATACATTAAATACATCAGTAACAAATGAAGTTGATGAACCAAATTGTCCCATTGCTTTATAAGATTTTCTTCTAGCTTCTACATACATGCAGTTACCATTTTCAAATTTTTCTAACTCTTTTTCATCATTAGTAAAAGCTTTAGTAACACGAATACCGGAAATACTACTTTCTAATGCCGCATTAATAACCGCAACACTTTTTCTACTTTCTGTAAATGCTTCCTTCATTTTTCTACGCATAAAGAAAGATATTAAACATAAGAATGGTACACAAATAAAAACAATTAAAGTTAACACAACATTAATTGTACAAAGATAAATAAATGAACCAATAATCATAATCCCACAAATAAAAATATTTTCAGGGCCATGATGCGCAAGTTCACTTACATCTTGTAAGTCATTAATCATTCTAGTCATAATCTTTCCTGTTTCATGATTGTCATAGAAAGTATATGGTAATTTTTGAAGTTTTCTAAATAAATCACTACGCATTTGTGCTTGCATTTTTACCCCAATAATATGACCATAGTATTGAATAAAGAATTTCAAACACATTCTAATAAAATATAATAACAATAATAGTAAACCAAAATATACTAATAAATCTAAATGATTTGGTACCCACTCATTTAACATCTTTCTTGTAATCATTGGATAGCATAGTCCTATTAAAGATACTAGTAATGATGCTAACATGTCTAAAGCAAAAAGCTTTTTGTGGGGTTTATAATAACTGATAAATTTCTTAAACATATGCCACCTCTTCCTTATTATATATAACATATTATACCACAAGATTATTGCGCGTGCAATCTTTTTTATATAGAAAATAAAAACAAGAAACAAAGTTTCTTGTCCTTATATTATATACTACATCTTATTTGGATCAAACACAATCCCACAATCATCTTGATCATACATCTTACCATGAGTAAAACAATATGAATTTAAATTATCAAAATTATTAAATGATACCTTTACACTCTTATTTAAATCAATAGTATTAGCGATATTATAAAAGTCTACCATTTTACTTTTTGGAAACATTCTTGCGCCATGACCTACTAAGAAATTATCAAATTCTAATTTTAGGACTTCTCTTAAACTATTTAAATAAACACTAACAGGTTCTGATTCTTTTAAGAATAGCCAAACAAAAGGACATGTTGCATCACTTACTAATATTAATCTCTTGTCCTTATTATATAAGGCAATAGAACCTTTCGTATGTCCTGGCATTGGAATTACTTCTAATTTAGTTCCTCCCAAGTCAATAACATCATAGTATTCAATTGGTTTTAGCTTTCCTGCACCTTTATTTAAATATGCTTCAATATCAAAATCCTCTGGTAAACAATTCATCTTTTGAGCTGATTCAATATTTCTTTTTCTTCTTTTTACTCCATTATGTTCTATACATAACGATATATCTTTTTGATGGATTAATATTTCATCAAATAAATAGTTTCCACAAGAATGATCCATATGACCATGACTATTAACAACAACTAGTGGTTTCTTTGTAATCTTTTCAACTTCTTCTTTGATATTTCCAATACCATAGCCAGTATCAAATAATAAAGCTTTATCTTCTCCAATCACTAATGTTGATAATACACCAAGGGCATCTTTAATTTGATATAAATTATCATCATATTTAAAAACAGTAAAATAGTTCATATAATGCTCCTATAATTTTATAATTAATAAGTCTAATACTAAAATTAATACAAAAACGATTAATGATGTATACGCAAATATATAATTAATTTTTGTCACAAACTTCTTTCTCATTATCTTAATAAAATTCATTAAGAAACTAACAATTGAAATTACTATACCTCCTGCACTAAAGATAATAGTAAATACTAAAATGAAAGCTTCATTTATGCCAATTCCTAATTGATTTTCATCAGTTATTACAGTATTTCTAATTTGAATTTTATCAATCAAAAAGCTTGTTAGTAAAACAAAAACAATTACTTCTAAAGCTAGTAAGATACTAGTAATAATAATTATCGCTTTATCTCTTTTTCTCATATTACTCCTTTATTTTGTTTTTTCAATTTTAATGGTTGCAGCTTCACTTGTCACATTAACAAATGTTATGGTAAAGTTAAAACTACTACCATTATTAAATTCCCCAGTTTTCACAAATTGTTTATTAAATTTATTTAAAGTAAATACATCACCACTTTGGAATAAATCTTTATTTGAAAGATTTGTATATTCCATAAAATCATAACTTTCATTATTTCTAATTAGTTGTAATGTATTATAGTATCTAAATGATTTGATTTCTGAACAATAATCGGTATAACCACTTGCAGGATATGTATTAGTTGTTGCGTTAATGTAGTAATAACGATTACTGATTTCAGTGGTAATCTTTTGATCAGTAAACTCTTCATTATTTGCATCGCTTACATAGCCAAGTCTAGAGTCAACATGCCATATTCTTATACCATAACCTGTTGGTCCTACTGGCCAATTAGATCCATATTGATGAATTGTATCAAATTCATTTAAACCAGTTGGCGTGTATAGTTCAATTAAAAGATATTCATCAAAAGTAGAACCACTTGGGTTTGATGCAATTAAAATAACATCACCACTTGATTCAAATGGTTTAATTGTTAGCATACATGAATCATTTACCACATAAGGATCAACCCAATCAAGTGATATTTTACTATAAGGGTCATGTCCACCAACATTAAAATCTTGCATACTAAATCCACCTGCTGGATTCGATTTATCTGAATAATCATAATAATCATCTAGTCCCATCATATGTCCCATTTCATGAATATAAGTATGAGCATCTAATAAACAATTATCTGTGTTTCCTCCTTCACTATACATGAAATCATATGAAGCAAATAAGTAATTATTAGGTCCAGGATTATAAACATTCTTTTCATTTTCATCTTGAAGCCAATAACAGTATGCCCATAAATTATCATTACTTGATCCTATTGTATCACAATTAGGATAACCATAGATTAAACATACTGCATCAATATAACCATTAGCATCTTTATCAAATTCTCTAATATCACCACTATAATTATCTTTAAACCATTCAACAGAATTATAAACTAATAAGTCAACACCGGTTGCAGTAATATTTTTTCCAGTCATCGCAGTTTCATACCAATCAGTTACAATTCCATCAATTTCTAATTTTCCATAAGAATCTTCATAAAAATAACTCTTTACACTATGCCATCCAGTATCTTCAGTTGTACCAAAGAAAGCTTTATTTAAATCATTTCGAATTTCCGTTTTTTTACTACTACTAATATACTTATTAGAATCACTAAACCATACTGGAATAATCAAGACATTTTGTTTACCAGTTGATGGCATTGCACTTACTGCATAAACATTGTAATCCATTAAATCTTTTGCGTTATAGCGAAGGTTAGTTCCTTTAATTGTTACTTCTATTTCTACAGTATCAGTCCATTTACTATCTTCATATGGCTCATCCCCAATTGCTTTAACACTAACTTTATCACCATCTTCAACAAAGATGAATAAATCATTAGTTGTATATTCTACATCATTTATAATATAAGCATAACCATCAGCATTTTCTACTTTTTCCCAAGAAAGAGCACCATTTTCATTAATTGTAATATTTGGAATATCTAATCGATTGCTTAGTTCTAATTCTTTTTTTGTAAATACTGCAGTAACTTCTAAATCACAAGTTATGGTACTTATTTTCTTATCCCAACCACTAAAAAGATATTCATATTCATTATCACTTGGTTTAACCGGAACCACCCCTTCATAAATGGCTGCTTCTCCTTCTTTTACTACCGTAGTATACAAAACAGCACCATCATAGTTTTTAAATGTTACTATAAAACTTTCTTCTTTTAAATATGTAAGAGGTTTAGACCATTTACTATTTTTATAATTCTCATCAATAGAAACTGCTAATACTGTAATAGTATCGCCTTCTTCTAAAAATACAAAAGTATCTTCAGTTTGATATAAAATATCATTTACTTTATAAGTATAATATGAAGCATTTAATACTTCACTCCATGTGGCTTTACCATTTTCATCAATACTTACTATTGGTGTTTTAAGAGTAGAGTTTACTGGAAAACTACACCCACTTATAAAGATTATAAATAAAAAGACAAAACTAATAAAGATACTACGTATTTTCATATGTTCTTCCTCCACTATTTATATTATAACAAATTTCTTCATTTTTGTCTTTCCTTTTTTTAATTTACTTGAATTATCATACAACTTATGGTAAATTTATTATGAGGTGTCATTATGAAAAAAATATTAAATATTATTTTAATTTTATTATTAACTTTATCAATAACAGGATGTAAAAAAGTTCAAGAAACTTTTGTAGAATATGACAACTATTATAGTTATCAAAATGTTAGTTATGGCAAACATGAAAGAAATATTTTAGATTTGAACTTACCAAAAACACCAACAAATGGTTTAATCCTTTTTATTCATGGTGGTTCTTGGGTAAGCGGAGATAAAGATGGTTATAGAGGTAGTATGGAAGATTGGACTAAAAATATGGGATATGCTACTTGTTCAATCAACTATCGCTATATCAGTGGAAAATTTGATTGTTATGATATGTTAGATGATATTGATAATGCCTTAAAAAAGGTAAAAGAATATGCATCTTTAAAAGGATTAGATTTAACCAAAGTATTACTTACTGGGCATTCTGCCGGTGGTCATTTATCTTTACTTTATGCTTATAAAATGAAAGATCAAGCCCCAATTAAACCAGTATGTGTAGTAAATAACTGTGGTCCAACTGATATTAATGACGATAATTATTATATTGGAAATGAGTTAAGTATTAAATTAATCTATTTATTTAGCAATTTAATTAACAAAAAAGTTACAGTTAATAATCGAGAAGACAGATATGAGGATCTTGAAAAAGTATCACCAATATATTATATAAATGAAGATACAGTTCCTACATTAACAGCCCATGGAATGAATGATTCAATTGTTCCATATAGTAATGCGGTTACACTTCATAACAAACTAAATGAATATGGTGTCGAAAATTTATTAATTCCTTTCCCAAATTCAGATCATGGATTAGAAAGTGATGAAGAATGTCATCAATTATTAAATGATAAAATGTTAGAATATGTTAATAAGTATTTAAAATAAAAAGTTTAGAAGAAATTCTTCTAAACTTTTTTATATTTCAATTATTCTTATGGTATTAGTCGAACCATGTTTTTCGCCAAAACCAGCAATAATAATAATTTGATCACCTTTTTTAAAGCCTCTAGATAATGCAACACTACGACCAATTTCATCACACATACTTAAATCATCGATATAAGATGCCACAACTGTATGAATGCCACGGTAGAATGCAAGTCTTCTACCTGTATGTTCATTATCTGTACAAGCAATTACTGGTACACGTGGTCTAAATTTAAAAATACGTTTTGCGGTACCACCAGTTTCAGTAAAAGCAATGATTGCTTTAACATCTTTCATTTTTAAAGCAATATCAGCAGCTGCCATTGATACAGCGTCATTTTTTGTACCTAAACTATTAGTTGATGCACTTTCTAGCATTGCTTTATGGTCAACCATTGATTCAGCGATTGTGGCGATTTTTGTCATGTATTTTACACTATCAAATGGGTATTTACCAACAGCTGATTCACCACTCAACATGATTGCATCACTTCCATCAAGAATAGCATTAGCAACGTCACTTGCTTCAGCTCTTGTAGGGCGTGGATTTTCAATCATTGATTCTAACATGTGAGTTGCGGTAATCGCAAACTTACCATAGGCATTCGCAAGTTTAATCATTTTCTTTTGGTACATTGGAACAAGTTCAGTTGCAACTTCTACACCTAAGTCACCTCTTGCAACCATGATACCATCAGATACTTTAATGATTTTTTCTAAATTATCAATTGCTTGTTTACATTCGATCTTTGCGATGATTTCTGCATCATGGTAATTAAACTCATCAAGAAGTGCACGTACTTCTAATACATCTTCAGCAGTTCTTACAAATGATAAAGCAAAAGCATCAACACCAATACTACAACCATATTTAATGTCTTCATAATCTTTTTGGGAAATAAATGGCATTGTAAGTTCTACACCAGGGGCATTAATCCCTTTACGGTTTTTAATAATACCACCATTGATAAATTTACATGTTAATTCATCACTTGCAATTTCCATTACTTTTAAAGTTATTTTACCATCATCAATTAATAAATTATCGCCAACTTTAACGTCATCAAATAATTCCATACAATTAATGTGGAATCTTTCATGGTTACCAAGAACTTCTTCTTTAACTAATTTAACAATATCACCTTGGAAAAATTCACATTGATTATTTTCAAATAAACCAACACGAATTTCTGGTCCTTTTGTATCCAACATTATCGCAACATGTTTTTCAGCTATTTCAGCAGCTTTTCGAATTCTTTCAATTTGAGCACCAGCAGTTTCAGGTGATTGATGGGAAAAGTTAAGTCTTGCAACATCCATTCCAAACTCAAACATCTTAGCTAACTTCTTTTCGTCATCGATAGCTGGACCTAATGTACATATAATTTTTGTATTCTTAATCATAATTACTACCTCTTTTAATCTTAACTAGTATACCACTTTTTTCCTTTTTTTAGTAATAATATACTTTTACTTTTTTAATAAAGTTATTAAATCTCCATTCTTTAAATATTCACTAGATTTATAAATTTCTAATGATGAGTAAGCGTTTTGTAATTCATCTACTATTGATTCACCATAATCAAAATCTAGTTCAAATTGCACTGAAAAGTTTTCTAGTTCTGCATGTTCAAAATAATCTAATACCACAACAAACTCATCAAAACTTTCAATTTCAAAAGCTCTAGTCATTTCTTTAAAACTATATTCCATATTTTCAAAACTATCATAAGAATCTTCACAAATAATATCTTCATGGTCTTCTTCAGTATATTTGTTTTTCATTTGTTGATTAGAGATTAAAAAGTATGTATATACTAATACTTCATATTGATCATTTAGTATTACTCCATCACTAGTTGCATCTATTACATACCAGTGACCATCTAAATATACTTTATTCCAAGCATGTCCAACACCAAATGGATTTAATGTTTGGTACCCTTCAACTTGAACACAAGGAATACCTTCGATATTAGCTAAAATACAAAAAGCTTTAGAAATACCTTCACATACAGCTCTTTTATCAATAAATACACCTTCTAGGTAAAAACCTCTATAACTATTAAGATCTTCAACATTATTAATAGTTAAATTTAGTAAATCATTATCATAAGTTATATTCATAACTATCCAATCATGAATAGCTTTGATTTTATCAAAATCATTCATAGAATCATCTATAATATTTTTTAAAACATCTTTAGCTAAATTATAAATAACTTCAGCTTGACTGCCACTCTTACAAATAGGTAAAACTCTTCTTTCTAAACAATAAAATAATTGTTCACTAGTTTCAACACTATAAGACATCAAACTATTATTAATTTTGAAGTTATCAAAATCACTTTCTCTTTTAGACTCATATACTGTTTTATTTAAACTATCTAGTTGAATATAATTAGTATTCATTTGTGGTTTATTAATTGGACCACTTCCATAATTTACCGTAAATTTATAGATGTTATTTGAATAACTCAAGTTAACATCAACATCTTTATTAATGCTACTATTTTTAACTAAATTACTTAAAACAGTGTTTATATTGTCATCATGATATTCAACTTCAAAATAAACGATATCATTTAAAATATTAGCATCATAAATTAATTGAAATTCTTCAAAAGTCTCTACAATGTATATCCCTTCAATTAATTCTACTTTTAAGACATCTAAATCGATATAATTTAAAGCAGATACTATTCTTTCTTCTTCAAATGGACAGTTATCACATTTTCTCTTCTCTAAACCATCAGTAGTTTCTCCAACTTCAATGATTGTTGTCCAATCTCCAAATTGATGTTTTAAAGTTTCAGTATAATTCTTTTTTTCTTCAAAATCACAAACTTCACATTCTACTAATGTATAGCCTTTTTCAGTACATGTAGAACTAATGATAGTTTCTTTATAACTATGCCCATTTGCTTTAATTACTTTTGATAAAGTTTCATCACAATTTAAACATTTAGCTTCTTCATAACCATCGCTTGTGCATGTAGCAGATAATACAACTTTATATTCGCCAAATGAATGAGCAATCTTTTCAATATCATGAGAAATTATATCTCCACATTTTTTACATATTTGTTCTTCTTTACCCTTTGCAGTACAAGTTGCATTAGTAATATTTGTTTCATATTCATGAGCACATTCTTTTTCACCAATTTCACAACCAGCCATAAGTATTAATAATAAAAATATAGTAACGATTCTTTTCATTTTCTACTCCTTATTTGTCAAATCATCAATTCTTTTTAAATTTGCGAAATAATATACATATCTACCGCTAGTTTCTTCATTTAATAATTCCAAATTTCTAAATTTACTTAAATACGCGGTAATTGTAGTATTTCCTTTATTCAAAATATTTTGAATATTCATTTTTGTAATTCCTGATTCTTTAAAAATACTAGTTTGAACTAATAATAATAAAAAATCTTTTTCTAATTTATTTAAAAAAGTCAAACTAGATACAATATCTTTATAATAATCATACTTTTTAATAACCTCTAAAATTTCCTCTTCTATTTTTATATATGTTTGATAAACAATATATAAAAAAGAATAAATAAAGGTACTAATATCTGCACGATTTCTTATATCATTAGTATGATTAAAAGCTTCATAATATGTAGATAGATTTTGATAAATCAACATACTTAGTTTATAACCAATTATTTTATTGTAGTTTTTTGATAAGGCATAACTACTAATAAATCTATTTATTCTCCCATTTCCATCATAAAAAGGATGAATATAGCCAAATAAATAATGAAATATAGCAACCCTAATTAAAATATCGATTTCCGAGTCATTTAATATATTTAAAGCTTTATCCATATAATTAATTATTTTATCTTCTGGGACTATTCCATTATGAATACTTCTACCACCATTATATACATGAACACTATCTTTTCTAAAAACTTTACCATCAGGTAAATTATTTGGATCTTCTAGTATTATTTCATCATATAACATTTCATCATAAAGCTTACGAATATCAATAGATGTTTCCAATTTTAATTCTTCATCATTCATTAAAAAATATTTTTCGACAATTCCTTTTAATCTATTCTTCGAATGAATCTTTTTTTCAATTTCATTAACAGTATTATTTATATCATTCTTATTAATTACAATACTTTCTATTTTATTTGAGTATTCTATTTCTTCAACCATAATCTTTCTTAGATATTGATTAATTGCAGAAATAGGTAAATTACTAAGTAATTTGTTAACTTTATTATCTAGTTCTTTAATCTTAGAAATTAATTTCATTATTTCGACATCATATGTAAAGAAGGCCTGATAATCTTTAATATATAAATCAAACTTAACAGATGATGAAGAATTGAATTTATTTTTATATAATTCTTCGAATTTCTGATTATCATTCATAACAAATTGTTTATATAGTGATTTATAATTCATTTTATCACCTCAATATATTATACTCTTAAAAAAATATAAAGTCAATAAAATACCTACCAGTTTTTCAAAAAACTGATAGGTATTGTTTTATAATCTTCTTGTAAGAATATCTATATAAAAATCAAAATGTTTTATGGTATTAATAATCCCATATAAAAGAATAGGAACAAAAACTATTATTCCAATGATAGAAATCACATTTAAAATTGTAGTTCTTTGTTTACTTTCTTTTTTTATAAATATTAGTTTATAAACTAAATAACCAATTATTCCCCCAATAACATTTGTCATTAAATCTTGAATAGTAAATGATCCAATAACAGTAAATAATTGAAATAATTCAAAAAATAAACTTACTCCAAATGTAATTAATAATGATTTTAAAAATTTCTTATTTTTAATAAAGTATGACAAATATAATCCCATAGGAATAAAAATAATTACATTCAATAAATCATCTTCAGTAAACACATACTTAGGACTATTAATACTTTCCATAAAGTAATTCTTAAAAGGTGGACTAAAAACTAAAATTCTTTCTTTAATACTCATATCTTTCAAAAAAAGATATGCATCATTCATAGAATTAATTAAATTACATTTAAACATAACAACCCAAATAATTAAACCGATATAAATAATAAAGATTATTTTTGATAGTAAATTTAACGTTTGTTCTTTTTTAATAAACATAAAGCTTCCTCTTTTTTTAAATTACTTACCTTTTTCAATTTCTTTAACATTATAAATATCCACAAATGATACTTTGTTGTTTTCAAATATAACATCTTCTTGTTCTACATTAAGCAATTCACAGATTTTGCTTAAATCCACCTCGTCTAAATAATACATTGACTCATCAGATAAACTATCTACTTTAGGATCATGTTCTCTAAAAATAACATTTGAAAATGAATGTGCAATTTCCAAAAGGTTATTATCATCATATTCCAATGATATCATTTGTAAACTATTATTACCCGTAGAATTTGCTATATCAAATTCCAACCTTACTCCATGATTATTTTCAATGATTTCTATCTCAACATTCAATAGTAAAAATTTGTTTTTAAATGAGTTGTAACTCAACATATTAGAATTAGGATTATCAGTCACCCAAAATACTGGACAAATTCCAATAACTGTTCCACAATAAGTTTTACAATATGTTTCATTTATCTTTATCTTAAAATCTCCAGAAGTTCTTGTAATTTCACTTCTTCCATTATAACAACCAATTAATCCACCCAAGACTCCATGACCTTGTATAATTGAATCATTAATGGAATTTTCGATGATATTTCGATAATTATTAGTATGATTAATAAATCTACCAATTAACCCTCCTGATGTTATCATCGAATTAATATTACTATTATTCACATTGCATTTAATAATTGCAGGTGCTCCATTTCCCGCAATACCCCCAACAGAATCACCATACAAATCCACTTCAACAGAAGAATTATAAATAATGCCATAGGATGTTCCTACTATTCCCCCAACATATGAAAAACAATTTGTCTTAATATTTATATTATGACCAAGAAAATTCTGAAAATTTTGGGATATTGCATAATCCAAATCGAAACTTTCAATTTTAATACTTCCTTTAACACTACAATCTTGAACTTTAGAATTCATCATCATAAAGCCAACAATACCACCAATATCTAAGGTTTTGTGATTTGAAGAAAAAGTAACATTTTCAACATTTAAATTTTTAATAACTGAATTAGAACCCGTCACCCCAAATATACCTAAATATCTATTGCCAGATGATTTAAATTTAACATTTTTTAGTGTATAATTATTTCCTTCAAAAGTACCATCGAAATAATTTACCATATCGCTGCCAATTGGATTAAGTTCTAATCCACGAAAATCTAAATCTTTTTGAAGATATACAGTATAATCTTTAAAATTATCTTTATTATAGTTTTGTTTTACTCTTCCCGCGAAATCAATAAAATCATATACAGAATTTATATAAATTTCTTTTTTTCCTTCATCAATATTATCATTACATGCGGTAACAAATAAGAATGTAAATAATATGAGAAAAGACAAAATCTTTTTAAATATTCTTCTTAACATTCCTATACCTCCTAATGTAAATAATCATAGTAATTAAATTAGCAATATGATTAACACCTAACAAAATCAAACATACCAAATCTAATATCGAATTTTTACTCAAAATATATATAAATCCTAAAACCAATAATATAGTTGTAACAAAAAACATAACTACATTAATCATTAATATATTTTTTTCTTTTCTATCATATCCAAATATATTATTAACATTCTTTGTTTTGATAATATTTATTAAACTAAATGCAAAAATAGGAGCGCCACAAACAAGATATAATGGTATCGTAATAATGTTCATTATATTTTTTGTAAATAAGATATTTAAAATATAACACACTAAGAAAATAATACCAAACATTAATGTTCTTTTCTTATAAAGAATTATTCTAGATAAATACTTATTTTTACTAATAAGAATTAATGTTAAATAAAAAGTCATTAGCATTCCAAAGATATAGCAGATAACTTGTAATGAGTTAAATAAATAGTTTGATACAACCATATTAACTTTCATATTTAATAAACCAGAGATAAAAAATAATGAATTCACCAATGCATTACTCACTAATATTAATAAAAAAGAAACTAAAGAAATTATTAGTATTTTAAATATATTGTCAATCTTTTGATAACCCTTATTTAATTTATAATATTTATTTTTATAACACTCTCTATACAATTTCTTCGATTCTTGATGCTTAGTCATCTCTATTTCTTCTTTTTCATAAATAGAATTTGCTTGTTCATACAAGTATTCTATACCACCAGTAACTTTATATATTTTGTCATTTATATCTGATTTTAATAAAATATATTTTTTTGCTTCTACTTCATTATTATTAAATAAATAAAATCTTGTAAAGAATTCTAATATAACTACATAATTTTTATAATTTCTAATATTCTCATTAATTAATAAACGTTCTCTTGTGATTTGAGCTAGAGATAACAAAAACCCTTCAAATTCATCATTATCATTATTTTTCAAGCAATAAACAAAATATGATTCTATAATGTTTTTATACTCTAATATATTTATACTTTCATCTTCAAAAATATTATTTTTTATTATATTAATAAACTCACTGTTAGCTATTCCTAAGTATATACTTTGATAATACTTGAGTGTTTCATCATCAACAATGGCATTATCAAATAAAAATTTATAAAATCTTTTTACTTTTTTAATTGTTTTTACTTCAAGTAATACTTTACTATATAATCCTACAAAATTAAATAATAAACTCTTATCGACATCTTTATATTTTTTTAACATTTTGTTAATCATTTTACCATAATTATAAGCAACTTTATATTTTCCGATATTATATAATATTTCTATAATCTTATAATATATTTTAATTACCCATTCTATTGATAATTGTCTATTTGATTCTAATATATTTAAATATAATCCAATATCTAATGGATAAAATAATTGTTGATCATATTTTAATATTTCTTTTATATACTTCTCTTCCATTGATAAAGCTTTTATAAAGAAATTATTAATTTCATTGGATTGTTGAGAAAGACTATATAATTCCATAAAAGAATCTATAACATTCTTATTATCAATATTATTAATTAAATAGTCTTTAAACAAATCAATATTATCTTCTAAATATAAAAAGTACAAGTACTCTTCTTGTTTGAACTTATTGTTTTCTAATTCTTTTAAGTAATTAGAATACTCTACTATTACTTTTTTAGTATATTCTTTTTCTTCATTGAAAAAATATTTTTCCATTACTTTATCTAACTTATTATGTCTGAAATTAATCTTTCCATCATTTTCAATAAATAATAATCTAAATAATTTTTTAAAATAACTATAATCTGAATAGCTAATATCAATATTACATTTTTTACAAATATTTAATATATCTTTTTCTAAAGTACCATTTTTAGGTATCGATATAGTTGCAAGCAATAGTTTTATTGTTTTATAAGACATTTTTTTAGCATTATTTTCAACTAGATAAAATAATAAATCATCAAAATCATCTGGTGAGTTTTTAATCAAATTACCTATATATTCATAAATCGCTTCTTCTGCGCTAATTTGTTTAATTCTTTCTAAATCATAAATATTTTTATAGTCCTCTACATCAATATTTATAATTACTTGTAATATCAGTGATAAATACAATGGATGTGCACAACATTTATATTCATCATTAGTTTTAGAAATTAAGAAATCATAACACTTATTCGGTATACGTTTTTTATGACTCAATAAAATTGAATTAGTTATTAGCTTAATATCTTCATCACTCAATAAATCAATTTTAATTTCATTAACACCCTTTAAGAATATTTCTTTATCTAGTTTTCTAGATTTGATATAACTAAGTACTATATTAACTTTATAGTTAGTATTACTTTTTAATATAAATGAATTTAACCAGCATAAACACCCCTTATCAAAATCATTTATCTGATCTAGTGCATCAATAAATATGTTAAGTTTAAATTTCTTTGTAATATTGTTAATTATAATATAGATATTATTAATAACATCGTCAAAATGTTCTTTAACATATACCTCATCTATATATTCTAATTTTTCTTTATTTTCACTAATCAATAATAGTTGATATAAAATACTAGCTAATAAATTATAAATGTTATCTTTGCTTTTTAATAAACCAGGAATATAGTAAATCGTTTTTGTATCCTCTTTTTCAAATGATTCACTTATTAGATAACTTATAATTGAAGATTTTCCAATTCCTGATTCACCAAATAAACCACATGCAATATGATCAGATTCATAAAATTTATATACTTTTTCTAATACATCTTTTCTACCTGAAAAACTTACAATGTTTTTGTTAATTAAACTATTTTGTTGAACTAATTGTTTTTCAATTATATTAGCAGGAACTAAAACATTTTTAAATCTTTGATCAAATAATTCTTTAAGCTTATTAATAGCCATTCTTTTGAATGATTCTAAGTTTAATTCATTATTTTCATATATAGTATTATAGTGTAAAACATTATCTGTATATTCTTTATCAATTTTTTCTTTTAAATTTGTTATTTTCTTAGCCTTTTTATCGTCTTCTGAACTATATAATTCTTTTAAATTATCAGGCAAGTTCTTTATGTCATCACGTATAAAGAACATAAATGAGTTAAGGTCATCTTTATAGTAATTTAGAGCATACTGTATTTCCATTTCAGTTACACTGCTATTTTTCAAGTACTTCTCTTTATTTTCTTCTACATTAATTAATTTATTATAAGTTGTTACATCAGGGATCCAACCATATCTATTTCCTAATAAACACATAAAAAATGGCTTACATAAATCAATTTCATCAAAACATGTTCTTAAAATCTTATAATTTACATCTTCTCCATCTACATTTTCTGTATTTATACCCCATCTTAAATCAACTATCTCTAAATTTATACCATATTTAGTTACATAATCTTGTACTTCAGGTAGTATTTCCTTTTGAATAATATCCCTTTCATACTGCATATCTTTGAAAGTTGATGATAAAAATATCTTACAATTCATAGCAATCACCATTTGAGTTCTTCTATGACTTGTTTTACTTCATCATAAGTCATACTTACTTCTTGCACTCTTTTTTCTTCTATTCCGTTAGAACTTATAAAAATGTATGTCAATTCATAACGATTAATTCTATCACTATAAACCATATCTAAATTTACATCATGCATTTGCAATGTTAAATTATTAGTATGGTCATTAGATAATACAGAAGCATTTATAAAAGTAAATTCTATATCATATTGTTTAGAAAGGGGTTCAAATATTTCTTTTTTTTCTTCAAGATCATAATCAACTATAATAATTTGATTACTTGAAGAAGTTGTTGGTACATTAGATGCTGTTACTATAAGATTAGTTAAAGAAATTATAATTATTAGAAATACTACTGTCATCAATACAAAGTATTTATAATAATCTATAGAGTTATTAACATATTTGTTTTTATGTGAATATTTTCTTAGACTATTAAATATAGATCTCATAATTGCCTCCATTTTCTTTATTATATCATAATAATACTTTTTATATCTTCTTATATATAAAAAGAGTAATTTACTTTGCTTATT
>JAFQRV010000006.1 GCA_017409905.1 Bacilli bacterium | reverse complement strand
TTATAACTGCTTCTTTGATACTTACTTCTATTAGCATCTATTTGACTTAACATGTAAAATCTTGTTTTGTTTTCTTTTGGTTTCTTTTCTTTATCTACTTTTTGTAGTGATGTTCCAGCTACTGGTACTGTTGGTTGTACAACAGGGCTACCTACAATTTGTCCATTAACTGGAGCATTTACATTTCCATCAACTTTAATTACTTCATTACTCTTCATTTTTAATCCAACAATCAATAAAATAAATAATATTGGAAGTATTGCAAAAAGAGCAATAATCAAATAAGTACTTTCTGATTTAACCAATTTAAAAGGTGACTCTACTTGTGAATTACTATATAAAGCGATAACAAGAATTATTGAAACAATAACAAATATAATTGCTAAAAATTTTAAGAATTTTTTATCCCTTCTCATAGTTATTCACCACCTTTCTATTTCTTTATTTTTGGAACATATGGATTTTCTTTAAATAATCTCTTACGAATAATTGGTTTAGATTTTTTCCAAACTTCATTAAAGAATTTAGTAAAAGCTTTTAACTCTTCTTCTAATTCTTTAAATCTTTCCTCATTAGCATAATTTTCTTCATTTATTTCATGAAGATTATATTGTCTTCTAATACCATTTAATTCAGCTAATAGTACACGTTTTTCATAGACAATATTTTGATATTTATTAATTGCCTCAGTAGCTTGGGCTTCAATATCTTTAGCTTTTAGAATAGCTGCATCTGCTTCACTTCTTAATCTTGAACAATATTCTAAATGAGATTCCTCTACTCTTCTTAACTCTTCTTGTTTTTCTTGAATAGTATTATCATATTTTAATTGCCATTCTTTGTTGAGTTCATTAATTTTGTTTTGTTGTTCTTCATAAATAGCATTTAATTTATCATTATGTTCTTCAGTTATTTTTGTGATTGAATCTAAATGTTCTTTATTTAAACTAATAATTTCTTCATTGTGCTTAAAGTTTAATTCTTCAATTTGATCTTTTAAATGATCAACTATTTTTAATTCTTCATTTAATACTTTAATTTCATGATTTAAATCATTAATTTGTTCTCTTGATTGTTCAAGTAATATACTGTCTTTTTCTAATAAACGATTCTTTTGTTCAAGTAAGACAATATATTCTTCAAAACGCATTTTTGATTCTTCAACCATTCTTTTAGCTTTTTGAATTTGTTCTTCAAACTTTTTTCTTTCCAAAGCTTTTATTCTTAATTCTTCTCTATCATATTCTTCTTGTAATTGTGGTTTAATTTTATTACTATGTTCATATGTTAAGAATGATGAAAGTAGGATAAGTTCTGAGAAGTCTTCACCACAATCTTTATTAAAAGGTGAAGTTACTTCTTGATATTCTTCAATTTCATAACCATCTTTTGTATAAGCACTTACAAATTCATAAAGAGCTAAAACTGCTTTAAAATTTTTGTTCATTTTTAGCACATTTGTTTTTGTAATTGGTGGTCTTAACATCGGAGCTTTAGCTACTTCTTCCATTAAAGGAGTTTTTAATAGTAGTAAGACATTTTTTAATAAAATATCAATACGATCTAATATCTCTTTAGCTGGATTTCTTTCAATCATTAATGGATCTTCAGTTTTTACATCATTAACTTTCAAATCAAAAGATAACTTTTGATTTTTATGAGATACGACTTTATTAATTGTTGTTTCCGCTTTATATGTAGTTACTTTTTCATTTATCTTATCATTTCTAATACTAATAAAATCTCTTAGATAACATAAAACCATATAAAGAAATCTATTCTCATAAATAGTATAATCTGTTAATTTCTTAACTGAATATAGTTTGTCGGGAGTTAGATCTTGTCCTGGTGTTTCTCTAGTAATTAATTCTGAATGTCTTGCAAGATGCTCTACAGTTTCTTTTGAAACACTTTTAACTTTTTCAATTTCAATTACTTCACCTTCACTAGTAATAAATTGTCGATCTTCTTTTATAGCTTTATCTAAAAATTCTAAACCCTTTTCAATTTCTTCAATCCAATCTAAATCTATTTTACAATTATATTTTGTTAATATAATTTTTTCTTGATTAGCATTAGTTGTTCTAATAACGTCTAATGTTAGTTTAGTTTCATTATTATTCGTAGTAGTCTTTTTTAATTCAACAAGAGCACGATATAATAAGTCTAACTGATCCATAAGTCACCTCTTATTATCCGTTTCTTTCTAATTTATGCATATAAGTTTTACATAAATGCATTTTTTCTTCTCCAAATAATTCATCTAAGAAGTTGATAAATGCTGGCGTTGCACTTCTTACATATATTGGATTTTGTGTTTCTAATTTTCTTAAT